>JADGEG010000003.1:0-17409 GCA_016744485.1 Arcobacter sp.
TTGCTATATCATGAAAGTTTACACCATTTTTTAATAAAATAGATATTTCTTGAGCTAATGTTTCAAATTTATTTTCAGTTTCTAAATTAAGATCTTCAACAACATGAACATATCCTTTTTTATGAATTGATTTTTGTTGAAAATATTCATAATTATTTACTTTAATAAATAAAGAATTTACATAAGATATTATATTTTCACAAGATCTATAATTTGTATTTAAAATATCACAACTTATTATAGGATTTGATTTATAAACATAATCAAATAATTCTCGTCTACCACCTCTGAAACGATAGATTGATTGTTTAGTATCACCTACATAAAAAAATGATTTATTGTCTTTACTATTTCCTGATAAAATCTCATTAATTATAGGTTCTAAGATTTGATATTGCAACATTGAGGTATCTTGAAACTCATCTATTAATATATGAGAATATTTTGAATCTAATCTAAAATATAAAAAATCTTTATTTATAGTATTACTTAATAATTCAAGTACTAAATTAGATACATCACTAAAAGTTAAAATATTGTTTATCTTATTGTATTTTATTTTATAGTTTTTAAATAAAATATATAATTCATACAATTTATTTAAATTATATGAAGATTGTAATTTATAATAAATACTTAATTCTTTTTTTAAAGAAATAAAATCAAGTTCTAATAATTCATTAGAGAATTTTTTAAAATATGCATACTCACTTAAAGTTTCTTTTATTAACCATGTTTTTACTAATAAATCATCAAAACTATTAAAATTAACTGCTTTTTTTGCACTAGCACTTGCACTAGTACAATTTAATACAAAATCTTTAATTTTATAAGCACTTGTTAATACTTGTTCTTTTTGTAATTTTATAAGATTCTCATTAATATTTATAATAGTAATGTTTTCATTTCTTTCTAATAAAATTTGAAATAAAGTAAAAAGTGAAGAAAATGTTTTCTTTATATTATAAGAATACTTAATTAACTTATTAAAATTATATTTATCTAAAGAAGATAAAAACTTCATACTAAGATTTGGAATATCATCTTCTTTAATTTCAAAATCATCTGATATTCCAAGATAAGAAGAAAATTCTTTGAGAATTTTATTTATAAACTTATCTATAGTAAATATTGACAAATGAGAATTTGTAAAATTTTTTATAAGTAAGTGTTTTTTACTTATTATTTCTTTTTCACTAAAATTGGATTCTTTTATTATACCTTGTAAATATGCATCATCCTCACCTAAGGTAAGTAATGTATTATAAATTCTATGACTCATTTCATTTGCCGCTTTATTTGTAAATGTTAGAGTTAAAATATCTTGTGCATAGGCACCTTTTAATAATAAGCTTATATATCTTAAAGTTAATGCGAAAGTTTTACCACTTCCTGCACTTGCTTTTAATGCTAAATATTGTTTCATAAAATTATAATACTAAATTTAGTATTATACTAATATTTATTTTAATATGATTTATACATAAACAAAGGATATTTATATGAATACCAAAAATAAAATTATTCTACTCGTTGTTTCAATCTTAACAACAATGTTTTTATTTTTAATAATTAATATTACATATTCTTTTAAAGAATATGGTATTAAAAGCATTGATGATAATGCAAAAGCATTAGCTCTTACAATAAGGCACTCTTTAACATCACAAATGCTAGCAGGTGCTATTAAGGATAGAGAATTATTTTTAAGTCAACTAGAAGATATCCCAAATATAAATAAAATTTGGCTAAGTAGAAGTGAAGCTGTGGTTAAAGAATATGGTAAAGGTAATAACAATGAGCTGCCAAGAGATAAAATAGATCAAAAAGTTTTAAAAACTGGAAAAACAATTAAAATTATTAATGATAATTTATTTTCTAAAAGTTCATATAGAATTACTATTCCTTATATTGCTTCACGTAAAGGTAAAATTAATTGTATATCTTGTCATACAAAAGCTAAAGAAGGAGAACCTTTAGGTGCAATTAGCATGGAAGTTTCTATTGATAAAGTCAAAGATATGGGTATTTCTATTGTTTCTGATACAATTTTAATTTTAGCTTTATTAATTATTTTAGTAATAATTTTAATTAATATATTAATAACTCCTTTTTTAACTTTATTAATTTCAATAAAAACTGTTATGAATAAAGCACAAAATGGAGATTATTCACATAGAATTACAAATACAAAAGGACAAGAAGCTAAAGATGTCGCATCTTGGATTAATAATTTACTTGAAAAACTAGAAGGCACACTTGATGCAATTGATACAAAAATATCTATTTTTTTATCTCATAACAAAAATATTAAAAAAGATCGTTTATTAAATGTTAAAAATACGATTAATAGATTATCTGATATTTATAAATTTAGAAAAACAATTGAACATGATGAAACATTAGAAAAAATCTATCAAAGATTAGCTAATATTTTAAAAAATAAATTAGGCATAAAAGATTTTAATATATTTGAAGCAGATACTATTAATGACAGCGTATGTGCTGTATTGATAGAAAAAAAGATATATTGCAGTATACTTGAAACTGGATGTAGAGCAGATAGAACAAATACTATTGTTGATTCAAAACAATTTAAAGATGTGTGCTCTTTTTGTAAGAATAATGATTCTAATTTTAATTATTTTTGTATTCCATTTGCTATATCAAATGAATTAGACATAATAATATCTATTAATACTCATAATGAAGAAGAAAATACAAAAATAAGAAAAATAATCCCTTATATAACAGATTATGTAGATGCTGCAAAAACTGTAATTGTTAGTAAAAAATTGATGAAAGTTTTAGAAACTAATGCCCAAACTGATGCTTTAACTGGTTTGTACAATAGAAAATATCTTGATTATACAATTCCAAAAATTCAATATCAAATAAATAGAGCTGATATTTTATTTGGTCTTTTATTAATTGATATTGATCACTTTAAGCAAGTAAATGATACATATGGTCATGGTGTTGGAGATGAAGTTATTAAGATAGTTGCAAAAACTTTAGTAGAAAATACAAGAAACTCTGATGTTATTATTAGGTACGGGGGAGAAGAGTTTTTAATTTTATTATATAATTGTGATGCAAACTTTATTTTTGAGGTTGCAAATAAGATTAGAAATAGTCTTCAAAATAAACAAATTCCTGTAGGTGATAGTTATATACAAAAAACTATGAGTATAGGAACATCTTTATATCCAAAAGATAATGAAAATTTTGATACTTGTATTAAGTATGCTGATCTTGCTTTATATAAGGCAAAAAATGATGGTAGAAATAAAATAGTAAATTTTTCAGCAAAACTTTTACTATAAGGGATAAGAATGCAAAATAAGAATAATAAAGTTCAAACCTTACTAGATGCCATTCCATATATAAAACAATATTATAATGAAATTATTGTCATTAAATATGGTGGTTCTGCACAAACATCACCTCTTTTACAAGAAAAATTTACAAAAGATATTGTATTACTTTCTTTATTAGGAATTAAACCTGTTATTGTTCATGGAGGTGGTTCTAAGATTAGTGAACTTTTAACAAAACTTAATATTACTTCTGAATTTATAGATGGACATAGGGTTACTTCAAAAAAAACTATGAAAATAGTTGAAATGGTTTTATCAGGTGAAATTAATAAAAACCTAACTTCCCTGCTTAATCATCAAGGAGCAAAAGCAATTGGACTATCAGGAAAAGATTCAAAAATAATACAAGCTATTCCAAAAGACAATGGAAAATTTGGATTTACAGGTACCATTATAAATATAAATGAAGATATAATATATAATTTAATTGAACAAGGGTTTATTCCAGTCATTGCTCCTATTGCAGATGCAAAAGAGATAAATCATCCTGGCTTTAATATAAATGCAGACTTTGCGGCATCTAAAATAGCCTCAAAACTTAAAGCACAAAAAGTTATATATCTAACTGATACAATTGGTGTTTTAAATAAAGACAAGATGTTATTAACTTCTTTAGATAAACAAGATGTACAAAAATATAAAAATGATGGAACAATTAATAAAGGCATGATACCAAAAGTAGATGCTTGTATAGAGGCTATTTACAATGGTGTAAATAAAGCACATATCATTGATGGAAGAGTTGAACATTCTATTTTATTAGAATTATTAACAAATGATGGTATTGGAACACAATTTTTACAAAAAAATAATCCTGATAATACTATAAATATACAAAATTTAATAAACAAATAAATATATCTTACATAAAGGCCATGAATGCAATATTTTGGTATTATTCAAACAAAATATAATGAAATTTTTCTAAGTTCAAGTTATCTATATTTTCCATTGGAAGATGACAATATTGATGCCTCACAACTAAAAAAAATGATAAATAATCATAAAAATAAAAAAAGAAATATAGTGGGTACAATTTTAATATATAATCCTGTAATTACTCCTATTGGGTTTGATTCACATAAGTTTTTATTAGATCAAGATTTTAATTCTTTTAATGAATTAATAGAGTTAAAGATTGAAACATATATTACAATTTTTAAACATGCTTTAAAAGATAAATATAAGGGTAAAATTGTTGAAATAAAAAATTTATTTAATTTAAATGAACAAAATATTAATGCTTCTCAACTTTTAATGAAATTTAATAATGACTTAGAAATTTACAATTCTTCTCAAAATACAGAGTTTTTAAGAGATTTAATGTATATTGATGTACAAAATTTTATACCAAATGGAAAATTTGTATTATTTGCATGGGGTGAAAAGATAAGTGCAAAAGAATTTCCTTATATAAGACAATATGCGAAAGCAGTTTTTGATAAAGTTACAAGTTTAAGTAAGAAAATAGTATTTGTATATAAAAAAGAAAAATCCCAAGATGGTGCAATTGTATATTTACAATTTTCAAATCCTTTGCAAAATATTAAATATAAAAATTCAATAAGTCTTGCTTTAAAAAAATCATTTCAAGGTAATACTCCTGTTATTAGCTCTTACGAATAACTTAAAATAGTTTTAAGATAAAATACAATTACTTTTACAAGACATTAAGCTATCTTTACTAGATAAAAAATCAAATAAGGACATTTGTAAAGTTTGTTGGGCCCTTAATTTTTATATTAATGCTCTAAGTCTTAAAATTTTTATCTAAATAATCATATTTAATACAATTGTCACATTTTAATATATCTTCATAGTCAATTGTTTCTAATTTTAAATCTTCAAAATATTTTTGTATAATTTTAATAGTTTCTTTTTCTGCTGAATAAACTATAGATTTAGTACCCATATTTCCACTTACAATATTTTGTGTTGTTTTTAAAATATTTTGTATTCCATTTTCCCAATATTGAAGTAAGTCTGCATTATCTTCTAATTCCTCATATTTTTCATCCCATTGTAAACAAAGTTTTGGTAATAAAGCACATGTTTTTCTATCATCAAAATCTATTGATACACCCTGTAATTGCATTTCAATCTCCTTAATAATATTTTTTATAAATTTGCTAAATCTTTTATAATAAAAGCTATTTCTTTTTGTTCAAAAAAAATATTTCTTTGTAATTCTTGACTAATAGTTTTTAATAACTTTTGTTTTTGTTTACGAAGACTATCACTATTAGAATGTTTTTTATTTAATGCTCTAATTTGTTTTTTATATCCATTTATAATATCATTTTTACTTAAAGCTTTGGGTTTATCTTTTTTCAAGTCTAGTTTAATGTTTCTTTTCATAAACATTTTTACAAGTAAGAATGAAGCAATAAAAGATAAAAGTAAAAGAATTAGATTTAATATATCCATGGTTTTATTTTAGTTTATCATTTTTAATAAAAAATTCTAAATCTTTTTCTTCAATTTTACCAATAAATTTTTTTACTAATTTTCCATTTTTATTAAAAAGAAATGACTCAGGTATCATACTTACATCATCAAAAGCTTTTGCAATTCTAAAATTTTCATCTCCAAAAGTAATAGGAAATTTGATTTTATACTTTTTTATAAAATCATTTAATTCTTTTTTATCTTTATTTCGTTCAAATAAAATACCAATTATTATAAATTTATCTTTATACTTTTGAACTAAGTTATTAAAACTTGGCATTTCTTCTATACAAGGTTTACACCATGTAGCCCAAAAGTTTATTAATACAATTTTACCTTCATATTTTTTTGAACTTAAAATTTGATTTTTAAACTCAAGATTAATACTTTCTTTCTTTGTTGTTGTTAAAGTATATTTTGAATTATTTTGTATTTTTAAATCATTAAAACTAGTGTCATCGCTAATAACAGTTGTGGCTTCATTTGATTTATCAGTACATGAAGACAAAAACAATACACAAATTAAACTAAAGAATAAAAATAATGAATTCATAACTTACTGCCTATAAATTTCAGATTCAACTAAATCTAAAAGTGATTGATAACTTAAACGTTTTAATTTTTTGCCGTTTACAAAAAATTCAGGAGTACCTGTAACTCCGAGTTTTAAGGCATCTTGTCTGTCTATTTTTAAAATATCATCTATATCATTAGAAGCTATGTCTTTTTTTAATTTAACAATATTTAAATTAGGTATATCTTTCAAAAAATTCCATACTAATGTAGCATTAGGAGCTTTATGATCTCCCCAAATATTTTGAGATTTAAATAAAACATTTAAAGTTTCTTGAAACTTATTTTGTTTTCTAGAAGCTTCTAAGATTTGAACTATAAACTTTGAACTACTATGATTATCTAAATATCTTATTACCAATAAAACTTCTTCATCATATTCTTTAAAAACTTTTTCAAGTGCTGGGTGAAAAGCTTTACATGATGGACATTGTGGATCTAAAAATTCAACTATTACTACATCTTTTTTATTTTTACCAAATTTTGGGGAATGGTTTTTGATTAAAGGATTATCTTTATTATTTTTAGTAATTAATACTTTAAGTTTTTTGTCTTCACTTTTTTGATACATCAACACAGCTGTTATAAATACAACAAATAGTAAAACTATTGAAGAAATAACAATTTTTTTATTTTTCATTTTTGTACTTCCTTTTTAAAATAAGTAATAAGATAAATATACCAAAATATGCACTAAGAGATAATAAAGGTATAGTAATAAAGTTAAACCAATTTATATAAACAGTAGAACAGGGTATTCCACTAACACATGGCACAATTCTTTCAGGTATGATATCCCACATTAATAAATTATGATAAATAGATATGATTAAACCAATCAGAACTAAAGGTAAGGAGTATTTAATAACATTCTTATCAGGACATAGCATATTTACTAAAAAAATAAAAACTAAAGGATACATAAATATTCTTTGATACCAGCACATAGAGCAAGGAACAAACTTCATAATTTCACTAAAAAACAAACTTCCTAAACTAGCAATACTTGCTATAACAAAACACAACAAAACGATATTAACACTACTATTATTATTCATATAAATCCTAAACTATATATAAACTAAATTATAGCAAAATATTGTATAGAAATTGTTTATATATATACAATTAGTTATAATTCTATTAAAATATTTCAAAGGATAAACAATGCACATAGAAAATCTTTTTTCTACATTATGGTCTCAGTATATAAAATTAGCGCCACAAGCTTTTGATATTAAAGAACTGTTTTCACAAACACAAACTCGTCCAATTATGAATGATCATATAGCATTAAGAACCTTATCTTGCAAAAAATGTAATATTGATGTATTAGCAAAATCTTTTATTGATTTAGGTTATGAAAAAAAAGATTATTATGATTTTAAAAATAAAAAACTTAATGCTCATCATTTTATTCATAAAAATTTAAAGTACCCAAAGGTATTTATAAGTGAATTAAAAGTTGAAAAGTTCGATAAAGAAATACAAGACTTATTAAACTCTTTAGTAGAACAAATACCTGATGACATTGTAAATACATCTTCCATTCTAAGTTCTTCAAGACATTGGGATATTTCGTATACAGTATATAAGAAATTGTACGAAAAAAGTGAATATGCTGCATGGTTTTATGTTTTTGGATATTGTGCAAATCATTTTACTATTAATATTAATGAATTAGAAAACTTTGAGACTTTAGAAAGTGTAAATACTTTTTTAAAAAATAATGGCTATAAATTAAATACTACAGGAGGAGAAATAAAAGGGAATAAAGAGGTTTTCCTTGAACAAAGTTCAACTTTAGCACAAGTTATACCTATAAAGTTTAGCGATGGTACATACTCTATTCCTTCATGTTTTTATGAATTTGCTAAAAGATATGTAAACAAAGATAATAATTTATATCAAGGTTTTGTCATGAATTCAGCTGATAAAATATTTGAAAGTACTAATTTAAGATAATTTATAAGATTACCAAAAAATACTTCAATTGTAATTTTAGCAAAGCTATAATATAAATGGTATAAATCTACTAGTTACACTTCAATAATTTCGTATGTTATTAACGAAATACTAGTAGATTTTATACATTACATTTAGATAAGAAAACTTATCTAACCTTTTACTAATACAAAATTAGATACTATCTTATGTTTTACAAAAAGAAAATTTGAGGAAATGTATTATGTTATTAACCCCAGGTCCCACTCCTGTACCTGAATTCATAAGAAAAGCTATGTCTGAACTTACAATTCATCATAGAACAAAAGAATTTGAGATAATTTTTAAAAATACTAGAAAGTTATTATTAGAAATACTTAATATGCCTGAGGCTATTGTCTTGGCAAGTACAGGAACAGGGGCTATGGAAGCTTGTGTTACAAATTTAACACATAAAAAAGCTTTAATTATTAATTCTGGTAAATTTGGACAGAGATTTACTAAAATATGTGAATCTTTTAATATTGCACATACTGAGATAAAAAATGAATGGCATACAGCTGTTAAAGTAGAAAATGTTACTGAAATTATAAAACAAGATAAAGATATTGATGCAATTTATATACAAATTTGTGAAAGTGCTGGAGGTTTAAAACATCCGTACGAACAAATAGCACAAGAAGTTAAAAAACTAAATAAAAATATAATGATAATAGCAGATGGAATTACTGCTATTGGAGTTGAAAAAATAAATAGTGCTAACCTAGATGCAATAATTACAGGAAGTCAAAAGGCTTTAATGTTACCACCTGGTTTATCTATGATAGGTTTATCCAATGAAGCTGTTCAAAAAATAAATCAAAAATCATCAGGGTATTATTTAAATCTAGCAAGTGAACTTAAAAAACAAAAAACAAATACAACAGCATACACAGCTGCAACTACATTAATAATTGGCTTAGAAAAAATATTAGAACATATGAAAAATATAGGTTTTGAAAGTATATATAAAAAAACAAAATTAAGAGCAAGTGCTACACGAAAAGCATTAAGCTCAATAGGTTTTGATATATATCCAAAAGTTCCAGCAAATGCTATGACTACAGTATATACAGAACATTCTAATGAAATAAGAAAAATTTTGAAAAATAAATACAATGTAAGTATTGCAGGTGGGCAAGATCATTTAAAAGGTTTAATTTTAAGAATTAATCATATGGGTTTAGTAGAAGATTTTGAGGCTTCTTGGATTGTAAATGCTATTGAATTAACTCTTGATGAATTAAAAATTAGGACATTTGATGGACAAGCAAATAAAATATTTTCTAGTATAATGTTTAAAGGCGAAATATGATTTTAGAGCATGAAATACCAAAAGGAAGTAGATTATATTTTGGAGATATTGCCAAAAGAAAAAGACAATTAGAAAATAAGATCTCTTCTTTTTTATATGAACACAAATTTGAAGAAATAATAACACCTAATTTTTCATACTCTCAACATCAAAGTATAGAAGACAATAATAAACTTATTACTTTTTTTGATCAAAAAAACCATAGTTTAGCTCTAAGAGCAGATTCAACTCTTGATGTGGTAAGAATTATTACAAAAAGATTAGGAAGAACAACAAGCCATAAAAAATGGTTTTATATTCAACCCGTTTTTACTTATGCTTCAAATGAAGATTATCAAATAGGTTGTGAGTGGATTAATCATGATAATATGATTGATATTTTAAACTTAACAGCTTCTATTATCAAGTTATTAAATGTAGAACCCATTTTACAATTAGCAAATATTAATATACCAAAAATTGTAGCAAATGAACTTAATATTGATATTTCTTTATTTAAAAATGGTGAAATAGCAAAACTCTTTGAACTTAACTGTACTTGGTTAAATTCTTTGATAAAAGTAAAAACAATTGACGATATAAAAGAGCTTTTACCTAATGCTCCAGAAGAAATAGCAAAAGAACTTAAAATACTTTTAGATATAGCTAATCAAATAGAATATAAAAATTTGATTATTTCACCTTTATATTATTCTTCATTAAAATATTATAATGGTATATATTATAGAGTTGTTCAAGATAATTTAACGATTTGTAGAGGTGGAAAATATAACTCTTTAGGTATTAGTTCTTTGGGTTTTGCTTTTTATACAGATAGCTTATTAAAAATTTTAGAGGATTAACAAGATGAAAGCAGATTTAATAGTTGGTATTCAGTGGGGTGATGAAGGTAAAGGCAAGATGGTTGACATGTTGGCACAAAATTATGATATGGTATGTAGATCTCAAGGGGGACATAATGCAGGACATACAATTTGGGTTAATCAAGTACGATATGCCTTGCATTTAATTCCATCAGGAATATTAAATAAAAATGCAATAAACATAATAGGAAATGGTGTTGTTTTATCACCTAAAGCAATAATAGAAGAAATGAAGCAATTTGATAATTTAGAAGGACGATTGTTTATTTCAGATAAAGCACATTTAAACCTACCTTATCATTCTTTAATTGATTTAGCAAAAGAAAAGCTCAAAGGTGATAAAGCTATTGGTACAACAGGTAAAGGAATTGGCCCAGCATATGCTGATAAGGTTTCAAGATCTGGTTTTAGAGTTGGTGAATTATTAAACCCTGAACAATTAGTAAAAGATATCTTAGAATATTTTTTACAAAATAAAGAAATTTTTAATGTTTTAAAAATTGAAGCTCCACAAAAAGAACATTTAATAAAGATGATTTCATCTTATAAAACAATACTAGAACCTTTTATCGCAAATACTACGAATATTGTTTGGAAAGCATTAGATGAAGATAAAAGAATATTATTAGAAGGAGCTCAAGGAACACTGCTTGATATTGATCATGGAACTTATCCTTATGTTACCTCATCTTCAACTGTAAGTGCTGGAGCTTGTACTGGTTTAGGAATTAATCCTAAAGATATAGGTAAAGTTACTGGTATTGTAAAAGCTTATTGTACTAGAGTTGGAAATGGTCCCTTTCCTTCTGAAGAGTTTGGAGAAGTTGCACAAAAAATTGCTAATATTGGTAAAGAAATAGGAACAACAACTGGAAGAGGAAGAAGATGTGGTTGGTTTGATTGTGTTAGTGTTAAACATGCAAGTAGATTAAATGGTTGTGATATACTTGCATTAATGAAATTAGATGTTTTAGATGGTTTTAAAGAAATTAAAATTTGTGTAGCATATAATGTAGATGGAAAACGAATTGACTATATGCCATCTAATTTAGATAATATAGAACCAATATACGAAAATATTGAAGGTTGGAGCAGTGTTAGAGGTATTAGAAACTTTGAAAGCTTGCCACAAAATGCGAAGAATTATATAAAAAGAATTGAAGAATTAACTGGTGTTAAAGTAGGTATTGTTTCAACTTCACCAGAAAGAGATGATACGATTATAAGGGGATAAATTTATGAGAATGAAATTACATCATACTGAATATATATCAAGAAGAATTTCAAGAGATTTAGTAAATTGCGAGTTTGTTGAGATTAGAAAAACAAAAGATGAGATTAAAGTTGAAGTAGAAAGAATACTAGATGCAGATATTGAAGAAGAATTAGCTTTTGATGAAAAAATATATGCTATTTTGGATGAGCAAGAAGATAATATTCAATTTTATAATGCAGATTATAGACAATTGTTTTGGCTTACAAAAAAAAGAATGGCAAATGAACATGGAATTATTCTAAATAATGAAGATAGATTTACTGATGTTGCACATCAAATTTTAGATTATTTATGGGAAGAAGATTATATTCATTATACTTGTTCAGATAATAAAGTTAAAAATGTTATATTTTCTTCAATTGATGATTTTTTAAAAGGTTTTGAAGAAGCAGATGAAGCTGTGTTAGAAAAAATTAAACATTATAAAAGAAGATTAATTTTAGGTACAGATGAATATGATATTGTTTATCATAGATTATATGAAGAAGAGTTAATTAAAAAAGGTTTAATGTAAATGCAAAAAGTATATATTTATATAGAAAATGGTATATTTTTAGAAGCTAAATCATTTGGTGCTAAAGGTACTGTTGTAGGTGAAATTGTTTTTAATACTTCTTTAACAGGTTATCAAGAAATCATAACAGACCCTTCTTATGCAGGACAATTTATAACATTTACAATGCCTGAAATTGGTAATGTTGGAGTAAATGATGATGATATGGAAAGTTCACAAGTACATTGTAAAGGTATTTTTGTACGAAATTATCATCATGAGTATTCAAACTTTAGAGCGAAAAATAGTTTAGATACTTTATTAAAAAAACACAATACTTTAGGTATTTGCGATATTGACACTAGATATTTAACAAAAATGATAAGACAAGAAGGTGCTTTAATGATGATAGCATCAACACAAATAGATAATATGGAAGAATTAAAACTATTATTAGATTCAAGTCCTAGAATTGAAGATATTAATTATATAAAAGAAGTTTCTACAAAAAAAACTTATATTCATAAATTTGGAACTTGGAATTATGAATGCCTTTCTTATAATAAAGCCATTATGTCAGATAAAAAAATAATTGTTATTGATTTTGGAGTTAAGAGAAATATTTTAAATGAACTAGTTCAAGTTGGTTTAGAAGTTGAAGTAATACCATCTGTATTTAAAGCAAGTGATTTAATAAGTAAATTTAAAAATAAAGAAATTGGTGGAATATTCATATCAAATGGTCCAGGAGATCCTTTGATTTTAAAAGAAGAAGTAGAAGAAATTAAAAAACTAATAAATGCTTCCATTCCTATATTTGCTATTTGTTTAGGCCATCAAATTTTAAGCATAGCTCATGGTTACGATACTTATAAATTAAAATTTGGACAACATGGAGGAAATCATCCTGTAGCTAATGCAGATAATTTAGTAGAAATAACAGCTCAAAATCATAATTATAATGTACCTGATGATATTGTAAAAATTGCTTCCATTACTCATAAAAATTTATTTGATAATACTATTGAGGGATTAAAATATAGAAATAAAGATATTTTTTCAGTTCAGCATCACCCCGAGGCTAGTCCAGGACCTCATGAATCAAAATATATTTTTGCTGATTTTGGAAAATTAGTTAAATAAGATTTTCATACTCTTTAAATTTTTATTACAATAGTAGAATAAGGATTATAAAGCACATTAGCACCGTGCTGAATCTTTACATTCCTTCTTTGAGTATAATCAACTTTATAAGTACCAGAGCTATCAAGTGAAAACTTTGCACACAGTTTTGCTGCTTGTTCAATAACGCTTTGTGGTATATTTTTTTTACTATTTTGAACAAAAACATGGCAAGATGGCATATCTTTTAAATGAAACCAAAAATCACTAGCTTTTGCATGTTTTAATAAAAATATATTTTCTTTTTGCGAAGTTCCTAGCATAATTTTATATATTCCAAAGAAAAAAATTTCGCATTGTTCAGACTTTTTTGTTTTTATTTGATTTTTATTTTTTTTAGGATAAAAAAACTCTAAATCATCTATATTTTTTGAATTTTGTAAATTTACAATCATTCTTGCAAAAAATTTTATTTTTTCTTCTAAATTATTTTTTTCTATGTTTATTTTTAAAGCTTTTTTCTTGGCTTTTTTAGCTTTATTAAACAAACTATTTGCATATGTAGATGCACAAGATGATTCTTCTAGTTTTATTTCTATTTCTTCATTGTTTTTATCAAGTGTTTTTAAATTTTTCTGATAAGCAGAAATTAAATGTAAATTACTCAAAATTAAATTTGCTTTTTCATAAAGTTTTTCTGAAATATTTTCTAAGTCTTTTTTACTTTCTAAAGAATAGATTATTTGCTCAAGTTTTTGTTTTTTTTTATTAATTTGTGATATTTTTTGTATTTGATTTTTTAAAAATTTATTTTGTTCAATATTTTCATATATTTTATATAAATGTTTATCAAAATCTAAAATAGGTGTTATTGCTTTAGGTATAAAACTTTTTTTAGCTAATTCCTCAAGTTTAATTCCTACTTTTACAACTCTAATAGAAGAAAATTCATCAATATGTCTTAGGGCTTCTAATATACATCTATTTTCATCTAATATTATGATATTTGTATGCTTACCTGTAAATTCTACTTGTAAAATACTTGTTGTTGTTTTATATGAAGATTTATTTTGTACTTTTATATTAAGAATTTTATCATCATTATATAAACATATTTTTTCTATATTTGAATTATTGAACTTTTTTTGCAATACTAAATCAAAAGGTGCATTAAAATCTTTAAAAGCTTCATTGGTACTGTGTTTTTTATATATAAAACTATTACTTTTTGTAAGATCAAAATATATTATATTTTTATCATTAAACTCTATAAGAATAGTATTATTAGCTACTCTTTTTATTGATTTTATATGAAAAGCATTTTGAAGTAAATATTTTTCAACTTCTTTTAAAAAAAAATATTTCATAAGTTCTTTTTTTTAAAAGAGAAAAAATCTAAATTATAAATTACTTTTTCTGATATCTCAATCATAGATACATTTAAATTTTTAAATTCTTTATTTTTAATATTAAGTAATAACTTATCATAAATATTAGCATAAGGATACAAAATAAAAAAAATATATTCTTTTGATCTTTTTTCTTTACTTAATTCATTAAACCACATAGAAAGCAAAGAAAAATATAACATAGCTGGATTAAAAACTTTTTTATTTTCTAATTCTCTTGATATTTGTATATTAATATAATTATAAACTTCTAGTACAGCTTTTATTCTATAATGTTTTGAATTTTTAAGATAATAATCACTAGTAAAAGTTACCCTTATAATTTGTTTTAATATTTCATCTGAAACATCATTTATATATTTATATATATTCTTATCTAGGTCAATAAAGTATTTATCTTTATCTTTATATGACAATATTAAATCTTTACAAAAAAGTAGTAAAGCTTCTGTTTTTATTTGTGATAAATTTAGAATCATAAGTGATTGTAACAAAATATTCTTAAATAATGAAGCATAATAAAAATCAAGAAGAATTTAGTAATTTTTAGATATTATCTTAAAATTATGTATTAAGGTTTTAAAGTATGTGTGGTATTGTTGGTTATATTGGAAATAAAAAAACTCAAGATGTTTTACTAAATGGTTTAAAAGACTTAGAATATAGAGGTTATGACTCAGCTGGTATTGCTTTACTAGAACAAGATAATATAGAAGTATGTAAAGCAGTTGGTAAAGTAGATAATCTTAGAAATGAACTGAAAAAAATAAATAATAAAAACTACAAGATAGGTATTGGACACACAAGGTGGGCAACTCATGGAAAACCAACATATGAAAATGCACACCCTCATTTAGGTGAGTACTCTTATGTCGTTCATAATGGCATTATAGAAAATTACAAGCAAATAAAAGAAGAATTATTAAAAGATGGGCATATATTTATTTCACAAACAGATACAGAAGTTATTGTTCATTTATTTGAAAATTACAATAATAAATTAAATAATATAAAAGAAGCCTTTAAAAAAACAATAAAAAAATTAAAGGGTGCTTATTCGATTTTATTAATTACAAAAGAACATAAAAATAAAATATTTTTCTTTAAAAGTGGAAGTCCTTTAATCGTAGCAAAAGGTAAAGAAAAAGGTGAAGTTTTATTTTCATCTACTGATTCTCCTTTAATTGGTTTAAGTAATGATGTAGTTTATTTAGAAGATGAAGTAGGTGGAATTGCTTCGTCCAAAGGAATAGAATTTTTTAATGATAATTATAAATGGTCAACACTACCTACTTCAAAAGAAAGTGCACAAAAAGATGGTTTTGATTTTTTTATGGAAAAAGAAATTTATGAGCAAAGTGATGTATCAAATGATTGTATGATAGGAAGATTACAAGATGATGAAATTTTATTTGACGAAATAGACTCTAATATATTGGAAGATATAAATGAGATAAAACTTTGTGCTTGTGGAACTTCTTATCATGCAGCATTAGCATCTTCTTACTTATTTGAAAGACTCTCAAAAATAAGAACTAGTGTTGAAATTGCATCTGAGTTTAGATATAAAAAACCTTTATTATCCAAACAAACACTTTTTATAGTAGTGTCACAAAGTGGTGAAACTGCTGATAGCTTAGAAGCTTTAAAAATGGCAAAAAAAGAAGGTCTTAAAACTTTAGTAATTTGTAATGCAAATAATTCTTCGATGACACGATTAGCAAATATTAGTATTCTAGCACGAGCTGGTATTGAAAAAGGAGTAGCATCTACAAAGGCATTTTCAACACAAACAATTGTTTTATGGATGATATCTTTATATTTTGCAAAAATAAAAAATAATATATCTAAAGAAAAATTAGCAGAAGAAATTCAAACATTAAGACAAGTTCCAAAAGCCTTAATTGTAAATAATACAATTCACGAGAAAATTAAAAGATTATCAAAAAGATATCTTCATGGTCATGGGTTTTTCTTTATCGGTCGTGATATATTTTTCCCCTTAGCACTTGAAGGTGCTTTAAAATTAAAAGAAATTTCTTACTTACATGCTGAAGGATATCCAGCAGGTGAAATGAAACACGGACCAATTGCCTTAGTAGATTCAGAATTATTTACTATTGCACTAATGCCCCAAAATTTACTATATGATAAAATTAAATCAAATGTAGAAGAATTAAGTGCAAGAGATAGTACTATATGTACCATTTCTCCTTTGAATTTTGACTTAAGTGATGATTTTATCAAAACACAAAAAGCTAAGCATTATATGTTAGAGTTTTTTGAAATGTTAGTAGTCTTACAATTGTTGTCTTTAGAAATAGCAATTAGACTAAAAAATGATGTAGATATGCCAAGAAACTTGGCAAAATCTGTTACTGTTGAATAATCAACAAAAACTATTGAATATATATAATTTTTTATTTTAGAAGAATAGTTATATTTAATGGAAAACAAAAATGGAAAACAAAATAGGAAAACAAAAATGGAAAACAAAACAAAATATTTATTTACAAGTGAAGTAGTAAGCCCAGGACATCCTGATAA
>JADGEG010000003.1:17509-29283 GCA_016744485.1 Arcobacter sp.
GGAAAACAAAAATGGAAAACAAAATAGGAAAACAAAAATGGAAAACAAAACAAAATATTTATTTACAAGTGAAGTAGTAAGCCCAGGACATCCTGATAAATGTGCTGATATAATAGCTGATAGTATAGTAGATACATTAATTATAAATGATTCCAACAGTAGAGTTGCTTCTGAAGTATTTGTTGCTGGAAAACATATAGTCATCGGTGGAGAAGTTAAATCTAATAAAAAATTAACCAACGAAGATTATACACAAATAGTTAAAAAAGCTTTAAAAAAAATAGGTTATGATGGTAAATCATCTTTTAGCAAAGAACAATGTTTACACCCTGATGATGTAAAAGTTCAAGTTTTATTAAATCAACAAAGTGCTGATATAAATCAAGGTGTTGATCAAAGCACAGGTGAAATTGGTGCAGGAGATCAAGGCATTATGTTTGGTTTTGCATCAAGTGAAACACGTGATTTTATGCCTGCAGCAATTACATATGCACGAATGATAATGAATAAAGTTTATAATTATGCCTTAAATCATAATCATAAATTAGGTGTTGATATTAAAACACAAGTTACTTTAGATTATGGGAATAAAGACAACTTTGAGAATTGCAAACCTCAAAAAATACATACTATTGTAGTTTCTGCTCCTTGTGTTGAGAATATGAATATTGAAGAAGTAAGAGAATTAATTCAAGGTTTAATTGATGATACAGAACTTCCCCCTTCTTTATATGTAAAAGAAAATACAATTATTCACATAAATCCTACAGGAAGGTATGTATCTCATTCTTCACTTCATGATTCTGGATTAACAGGGAGAAAACTAATAGTTGATTCTTTTGGAGGATATGCACCAATAGGTGGTGGAGCTCAAAGTTCTAAAGATTATACTAAAGTTGATAGATCTGGACTTTATGCAGCACGTTGGTTAGCTAAACATATAGTTGCATCAAAACTTGCTTTAAAATGTAATGTTCAATTATCATATGCAATTGGAGTAGCACGTCCTACTTCTGTTTCAGTTGATACTTTTGGAACATATACAGCATCTAATGATGATAAATTATCATCTTTTGTAATGAATAATTTTTCTTTAACTCCTAAATGGATTACTGATAAGTTTAAACTTGATAAACCAAGTGAAGATACATTTTTATATGCAGATGTAGCAGCACGTGGACAAGTTGGTCAAAGTGATTACCCTTGGGAAAAACTAGACGAACTTGATAAATTTAAAATATTAAAATAAAGGCTATATGATGGATTTAAAAAATTTATTTAATAAAATTTCGTTTGATAAAACAAAAGAACAAGCAAATAAAAATGATGCTCCTTCGCATTGGATTAAATGTCCTGAATGTAATTCATTAATGTTTTTTAAAGAAGTTGAAAACCAAAATCATATTTGTCCAAAATGTAATTTTCATATGAAAATTACAGCAAAACAAAGAATAAATATATTAAGCGACAAAGATTCATTTGTTGAATATGATAAAGACTTAAAACCAACAGATCCTTTAAGATTTGTAGATAAAAAATCATATAAAAAAAGAGTTGAAGATGCCTATGAAAAAACAGGACGATACTCTGCTGTTATTAGTGGAGAGTGTGCTATTAATGCAATTAGTGTTCAAATAGTTGTTTTTGATTTTGCATTTATGGGAGGCTCTTTAGGTTCTGTTGAGGGTGAAAAAATTGTTAGATCAATTAATAGAGCTTTAGAAAAAAAAGAAGGTTTAATAATAATTTCATCATCAGGAGGTGCTAGAATGCAAGAGTCTACCTTTGCATTAATGCAAATGGCTAAAACATCAGCTGCTTTAAAAAAAATGGATCTTGCTAAACTACCTTTTATATCTGTATTAACAGATCCTACCATGGGAGGAGTTTCAGCTTCTTTTGCATTCTTAGGAGATATTATAATGGCAGAACCTGGTGCTTTAATTGGCTTTGCAGGACAAAGAGTAATTAAGCAAACAATTGGTTCTGATTTACCTGATGGTTTTCAAAAGGCTGAGTTTTTATTAAAAAATGGTTCAATAGATATGCTTGTAAATAGAAATGATATGAAAAAAACTATTAGTGATTTATTAATAATGTTTAACAAAAAAGTAGTAAATGAAGAATAACTTTACAAAAATATTAGGCTATGATTTAGATAAAAATAATTATTTATATGCTTTATGTGACTATTCAACATTATTACAAAAAAATATGAGCTTAGATAATTTTATTTTTATGATAAAAGATTTTAATGTTAAAATTATACAATATAGAGATAAAGTATCTAGCTTAGAACTACAAAAAACAAATTTAATTCATTTAAAAAAGAAATTAAATATCCCACTTATTATTAATGATCAATTAGAATTAATAAAGTATTGTGACGGTATACATTTAGGACAAGAAGATCTTAACAAAATTCATAAAGATAAAAAAATAGCATTATGTCTACTTAGAAAAAGAATTAAAAATAAGATTTTAGGTTTAAGCACACACAATGAAAAAGAAATATTAGAAGCTAATACTTTAGATATTGATTATATAGGCTTAGGAGCATATAGAATTTCTAATACAAAAGATGTTAAAAGTACTTTAGGAAATAATATATCATATTTAGCTAAAATATCACAAAAACCAGTTTGTGCTATTGGTGGAGTGAAGATAAATGATAACATAGAAAATATAACATTTAATGTTGTAGGTTCTGCATTATATAAAGATCAATAAATTGATAAAAATCAATATTTATACAATACAAAAAACAACAAAAAATGATTATGATATATTAGTAAAAAAATTTATTCTAATGTGCTCAAAATATGCTAAAGTTAGTATTTATAACATATTTGATAAAAATATTGCAAAATCTCATATAATCAATGAATTAACAGCAAAAAAATCTTATACTATAGCTTATTTACCATATCTTAAAAATGTTAACATTGCTTTAGATGTCAAAGGGAAACAAATTGATAGCTTTAAATTTTATGAACTATTAGAAAATCATTCAGAAATTAACTTTTTTATAGGTGGAGCTTATGGATTTGAAGAAAAATTTTTAAAAAAATGTACAAATGTAATTAGTTTAAGTACTTTAACAATGTCCCATAAAATAGTAAATCTAGTACTATTTGAACAAATTTTTAGAGCACTTAGTATAAAAAATAATCATCCGTATCATAAATAATTTATATGATTTTTTGTATACTATCAAAAATTTTATCTATAAAGGAAGAATCGTGGCTACTAAAAAACAAGTTGAAGAACTAGAAAAAGTTTTATTTAATAGAAAAGAAACTATTATTAAAACTATTCAAGATAGCAGAGATAGTATTGATTCTTTAAAAAATTCAGAATGTAATGATGAATTTGATTATGCTGAAGTATCTAGTGATAGCTTTAAAGAAGGTATTATTGCAAATCAGCAATTAAAAGAATTAAAAGAAATAGAAGATGCAATTATAAGAATTAAGAAAAATACTTACGGTGTTTGTGAGATGTGTGATGAGCAGATATCAATAGCTAGATTAAGAGCTAAACCATTTGCAAAATTTTGTACTCCTTGCAGAGAAATTTACGAAGAAGAGCAATAAAATAGAAGGATTAATATGGGAATTAAAATATATATAGGACTTTCATTTTTATTAATTATAGTTGTTGGTTTATATATAGTAAGCCAAGTTGGTTTTGTAGATTATGAACTCAATGTATTAGAATATACTTTAAATTTACCATTATTTATTTGGATAATCTTACCTCTACTCGTATTAGTACTAGCTACTGTGTTACATTTGATTTTTTATGGTACGAAACATTATATTAAAGATTCTTCATTTATAAAAGATGAAAAATCTATCATTGAAGCATTAAAAATATGTTTAGTAAAAAAAGAAGATGTAAGAAGATATAAAACTAAAGGATATAGAAATCTTGCTGATATTTTAGCTCAACTTAATATTTGTGTTAAAGATGGTATATTTACTTCTTCTAATAAAGAATTAAACAATATTGTTGCACATATTAAAAGTATTAAATCTGGTGAATATCTTAATGACAAAGTTATTAAATTAGGATCTAACTCTTCTTTAGATAACTTAAATACAATTAATAGATTAGAAAAAGAAATAGATTTTTGTATGGAAGTTTTAAAAAATCATACACAATATTCAAGTGATATGATAAAAAAAGCTTTTTTAAATGTTCTTGAACAAAAAAGTATGACAACAATTAAAAAAATTTATTCACAAATAGATTTAGATAAAGAAATGACTTTAAAACTTTTTGAAAAAAATATTAAAAATAAAGAATTTGGTTTAAATAATGATGAAATATATGAAGCTATTAAAAAATTAGATTATTCAAAAAAAGATTACATTCATCTTGTTAAAATGTATAAAAATGAAATAGAGCCTGATGGATTATTAGAATTTTGTGAACTAATATCAAAAGATAATGAACTTGCAATAAATGCATATTTGTATATTTTATTTGATTTAGAAATGATTGATAAAGCCAGAGAAATTTTATCTTCTTATACAAAACAAGATTATGTATTTTTTAGAGCATTGCTTGATTTAAAAGATGCGGGGAAACACTACTCTTTAGATGATCTTAATTTATATTAAATGCAGAAGAAATTAGATTTTAGTAAAAAACTTCTAATATTAGCACCACTTGCAGGTTATACTGATCTACCTTTTAGAAGTATTGCAAAAAAATTTGGTGCTGATTTAACAATATCTGAAATGATATCTTCTAATGCTTTAGTATATAAATCTCAAAAAACATTAAAAATGATCGAAAAATCACCAACAGAAGATCCTTATTTTGTTCAAATAGCAGGAAATAAACCTGAATTAGTGCGAGATGCTGTTTTGCTACTAAATGACATTGATGGAATTGACGGTATTGATTTAAACTGTGGATGTCCTGCTCCTAAAGTTTTTAACCATGGATCAGGCTCAAATCTTTTAGGTGATTTAGAAAAATTAAAAGACATTCTATCAACTGTAAAAAAATATTCAAATAAACAATACACATCTGCTAAGGTTAGAATTGGTGTTAATGACAAAATTCCTGTAGAAATTGGCAAAACTGTTGAAGACTGTGGTGCTGATTTTGTATCTGTTCATGGAAGAACAAGAGCTGGAAAATATAAAGCACCTGTAGATTATAATGCTATTAAAGCTATGAAAAGTGCTATTAGCATACCTGTAATTGCAAATGGGGATATAAAAGATTATAATAAAGCAAAAGAAGTTTTAGAATTTACTAATGCAAATGGGGTAATGATAGGAAGAGGTTCTATTGGAAAACCTTGGATTTTTCATCAATTAAAACATGGAATTGAAGACATAAGCCTTAATTTTAAAAAAGAAATTATTCTAGAACATTATGATGAAGTATTAAAATTTCATGGTTTATATGGTGTTGTGATGTTTAGAAAATTATTACATTCATATTCTAAGGGATATAAAGGTGCAAGTGAATTTAGAGATATTATAAATATAATCAAAGATGAAAATGTTATGAGAGATACAATTGAAAATTTCTTTACTCGTATTTAATATTCTTCAAAAGATTTTTAGATAAAATACCCCCATTTATAAAAAAGGAAATAATTGTCTAAATATTACTTTGAATTAATAATTAAAACAAAAAATAACTATACATTATTTTTAAATTTACTTAATTCTTTAAGCCATGAAGCTATTGAAGAAAAATCTGATGAATTAATTATAAGAAGCCAAGAGGACTTAACTAATATAGAATTTGGTGTACTTAGTTTTGCAAAAAAATTAAATTTAGACTGTAAAACTATCTTAAACAAAAAAGATAATATTAATTGGATAAAACAATATCAAAAATCAGTAAGAGCTATTGAAATTGGTAGTTATTTTATTCGTCCATCATGGTGCGAAAAAAAAGAAAATAAAATTGATATAATCATTGATCCTGCATTATCTTTTGGTTCAGGTCATCATGAAAGTACATCATCTTGCATTATGGCAATTGACGAATTTGTTAAAAATGGGAATAAAGTTTTAGATGTAGGTACTGGTAGTGGTATATTAGCAATTGCATCACTAAAAAAGAAATCTATTGTTGATATTTGTGATACTGATGAGTTATGCATTAAAGATGCTTTAAAAAATTTATCTTTAAATAATGTTAAATGTAATAAGTATTGGATAGGCTCAGCTAAAGAAACTAATGAACAATATGATATAGTAATTGCAAATATTGTCGCAGATGTTTTAATTATTATAAATAAAGAATTAAAAAACCGTCTAAAATCAAATGGTATATTAATATTATCTGGTATTTTGGACAAATATTTAGAAAAAGTTTTAGAAAAATTTAAAGACTTAACACAAGTAAAATTAATCCGTAAAAACGAGTGGATTAGTCTTGTGTTTATAAAAAATTAAGGAGTTATAGTTTATGAGTAAAAAAGAACAAAAAAATGATAATGGAGATAAAAATAATTTTTTTAACAATAATCCTATTTTGATTTTTGTTATATTTTCAATGCTTACCATTTTTGTTTTTAAAGCAATATTTCCCGAAACAGGAATATCAAATATCACAAATTCTAATATGTCTGGTTCACTAAAATCAAAAACTGTAAATATTACGTATTCTGATTTAAAAAAACTAATTAAAAGTTCGAAAATTGAACAAGTTGGCATTGGTAATACTAAAATTGTAGCAGTATCAAAACCATTTGGAAATGAGATTACAAAATATATAGCAAGGAAAGTTATTCCTGATAGTACATTGGTACCTTTATTAGAAAAACATAATGTATCTTATGGTGGAATGAATGAAGAAAATATTTTAGCAGATATTTTATTTAATTGGATTCTTCCTATTTTCTTGTTTATTGGTATTTGGATGTTTTTAGCAAAAAAAATGTCAAAATCTATGGGTGGTGGTGGAGGTATCCTTGGAATGGGATCTTCAAAAAAGATGATAGATTCTGAAAAACCAAATATTAAATTTGATGATATGGCAGGAAATAAAGAAGCAAAAGAAGAAGTTGAAGAAATTATAGAGTTTTTAAGAAATCCTGATAGATATGTAAAACTAGGAGCTCAAATTCCAAAAGGTGTTTTACTAGTAGGTCCTCCTGGAACTGGTAAAACACTTTTAGCAAAAGCAGTTGCAGGTGAGGCTGAAGTGGACTTTTTAAGTGTTACAGGATCTTCTTTTATTGAAATGTTTGTAGGAGTAGGAGCAAGTCGAGTAAGAGATCTTTTTGAACAAGCGAAAAAAGTTGCCCCTGCAATTATTTTTATTGATGAAATAGATGCTATTGGTAAAAGCAGAGCAAGTGGTGGGCCAATGGGTGGAAATGATGAAAGAGAACAAACTTTAAATCAATTACTTGCTGAAATGGATGGATTTTCTACTGATGGACCTCCTGTTATTGTGTTAGCAGCAACGAATAGACCAGAAGTTTTAGATCCTGCATTATTAAGGCCAGGAAGATTTGACAGACAAGTATTAGTAGATAAACCTGATTTTGAAGGTAGAGTTGAGATATTAAAAGTACATATAAAAGAAGTGAAGTTAGCAAAAGAAGTTGATTTAGAAGAAGTTGCACGAATGACAGCGGGACTTGCAGGTGCTGATTTAGCAAATATTATTAATGAAGCTGCACTTTTAGCTGGAAGAGCTAACAAAACACAAGTAGATAACACTGATTTTAAAGAAGCTGTTGAAAGGCAAATAGCTGGACTTGAAAAAAAATCAAGAAGAATATCTCCAAAAGAGAGAAAAATTGTAGCTTACCATGAAAGTGGGCATGCTTTAATTGCTGAGATTACAAAAGGGGCTAAAAAAGTAAATAAAGTTTCAATAGTACCAAGGGGACTTGCTGCTTTAGGATATACTTTAAATACTCCAGAAGAAAATAAATATCTAATGCAAAAACATGAATTAATTGCTGAAGTTGATACCTTATTAGGTGGTCGTGCGGCTGAAGAAGTTTTTATAGGTGAAATATCAACAGGAGCAGGAAATGATCTTGAAAGAGCTACTGATATTATAAAATCTATGGCATCTGTTTATGGTATGAGTGATGTGGCAGGATTAATGGTTCTAGAAAAAAGATCAAATCAGTTTTTAGGTGGGCAATCACATAAAGATTTTTCAGATGAAATGGCTAAAAAACTTGATAATCATACTATTACATTGTTAAATTCAAGATATAATATTGTAATAGATTCTTTAAAAGAACACAAAAATGCTATTGAAGAAATGACAAAAGAATTGCTTGATATTGAAGTTATAACAGGACAAAGAGTTAGAGAAATAATTAAAAAACATGGTGGAAAAGTTTTTGAAGAAGAAGATTTACATTCAGATGCTTTAAATGTAAAAAATAATGAGTTATAAGATATAACAATTACACACTTACAGAATGAACATCTAGCTTAATAATTTATTAAGTTAGATACTTTAATATACTATAAATATAAAATTTATTTATTCATTATTTGATAGTCTGCTATAGGCTAGTTTTTGAATTATATATTAACTAAATTTAGTATTTTAATATAAATTGACATCATCAGTATAAGTATTTCTTATTTTTAAAAAAACTGGAAGATTATTTATAAACAAATCAACAAGATTTGGATCAAAATGTTTGGCTTTTTGTTCTTTAAATAAAATAATAATATCTTCATCTTTCCAAGCTTCTTTATAAACTCTTTTACTCCCTAAAGCATCAAAAACATCAGTAATTGCAGTTATCCTTCCAAAAATATGTATATCTTCACCTTTTAAAGCTTTTGGATAACCACTTCCATCCCACTTTTCATGATGAGTTAAAGCTATCATAGCTGCAGATTTAAGTATTGGTTTATTTGAATTTTTAAAAATATCAAAACCAATTTGGGTATGAGTTTTCATTACCTCAACTTCTTGTTCTGTTAAGCTTTCTTCTTTTTTTAAAATTTCATCTGCAATACCTATTTTGCCAATATCATGCATGGGAGAAGCAGTAAATAAAAGTTCGGCATCTTCTTTACTAAGACCAGCTAATAATGCTAATTCTTTTGAATAAGAAGCAACCCGTTTTACATGATTTCCTGTTTCAGAACTTCTTGATTCTCCTATTTCTCCTATTTTATAAATCATTTCTCTTTGGGTCTCTTCTATATCTTTATGAAGTTCAAATAATTCTGTTATATCTTGTTCTATAATAAGATATTCAATAATTTCTTGTGTTTCATTTTTTATAGGAATAGCTGTTGTATTGAGCCAATATGAAGTACCATTTTTAGATTTATTGTGAATAAGTCCCTTCCAAATTTTACCAGTTTTTACTGTTTTTTGAAAATCTTTAATATATAAGTTATCAAAATCTTTATGGAATATAATACTTTGTGATTTTCCTAATAATTCATTTTTATTAAAACCAGTTAAAAGACAGAATTGATCATTTGCATAAGTAAATTTAAAATTTAAATCTAATCTTGAAAGTATATTACTTTCATTAATTGCATTTTCATATTCTTTTGATAAATTAATAGCATCTTTTAAATTAAGCACAGTAGTATCAAGTTTAGTTTTAAAATAATTATTTACTTGAATATCTTCTGTTATATCTGTTCTTAGCCCAATATATTCGACAACTTCATTATTTTTATTTAAAATAGGTTTTATAAGTGCTTTTACCCAATAAAAAGTACCATCTTTTTTTTTATTTTTAATATTACCTTGCCATGCTTTTTTTAAAACACTAATTGTATACCATATATCTTTAAATGTTGAAGATAAACTATCTTTATGTCTAACAATATTATGGTTTTTACCCAAAAGTTCCTTTTTTGAATATCCAGATATTTCACAAAACTTATCATTAACATAAGTAATAACTCCACTAGAATTTGCTTTTGAAACAATAGAAATTTCATCAACACTATCTTTATATTCTTGTAAAATTTGCCTTGAGTTAAGCAATTCCTCATCTTTTCTTTTATAATCAATCCATAAATCAACTTTTAAAATAAGTTCTTCTATAACATAAGGTTTTTTTATAACATCAACGGCTCCATTTCTCAAAGCTTCTCTTGTTGTTGAAGAACTAATACTTCCAGAAATTATCATAACTGGTATTTTTCTTATATTAATAATTTCTGTTTTATTTTTTTTTAAAAAGTTTAGACCATTGTCATTTTTTAGTTCTAGATCTAAAAAAATTAAATCAATAATTCCTTTATTCAATATCTCTAAAGCTTCTTTACTATTGCAAGCTGTTTTTACTTTATATAATCTATTTTCAAAAATATTTTTTATTTGTTTTTGTACTACAAAAGAATCGTCTATTATTAAAATAGTTTTAAATCTATTTTTTTCTAGTTTTTCTATAGTTTTTGGAATTTCATTAATCTTATGAAAAAATTCTTTATCTTTTAAAATAAAATCTATTATACCTTTTTGATAGCTTAAATCTCTAAATTGAATATCTGATTCTGTAGTTAGTACAAAAATTTTTTTCCAAGAGTTTTCAAGTTTTTTAATTAGTTCAAAACTATTACCATCTGGTAAGTTTATATCTAACATAATAAAATCTATTTTATTATTTTCTAAAATATGATAGGCTTCTTTTAGGCAAAAAGAGCTAAAACAATTATAATTTAATTCACTAAAGGTATGTACTAATATTTTATTAACTGATCGTGAATCTTCAACAATAAGAATATTATAATTAGATTCATTAAAAATAAAATTACTATTTTCTGTTTTTATAAAAGAAGCCATTTTTTCATCCTAATCTTAAGATTGTATCTAAATAATTGTTAAATTTATATATTTAAATCTTCGCTCCATTGTATTTATGTTTATATAATTAGAAATGGAATAACTTCATAAGTTTTATTTAGATAGACTGTTTTACTAATTTTAAATATCAAAGGTACAAAATATGAATAATTGGAATCCTAATAGTTGGAGAGATTTTCCAATAAAACAACAACCACAATATCCAGATGTAGATAAATTAATTAAAGTTGAAGAAGAATTAAAATCATATCCTCCTTTAATCTTTGCAGGTGAAGCTTTAAAATTAAAAGAAAATTTAGCAGATGTAGTTAATGGTAAAGCTTTTTTATTACAAGGTGGAGATTGTGCTGAATCATTTTCACAATTTGATGCAAATAATATTAAAGATTTATTTAAAGTTATGATGCAAATGGCAGTTGTTTTAACATTCGCAGGTTCTTGTCCAGTTGTAAAAGTTGGTCGTATTGCAGGACAATTTGCAAAGCCAAGGTCTTCTGATTTTGAAGAAATAAATGGAATTTCTTTACCTTCTTATAGAGGTGATATCATTAACGATATCGAATTTACTCAAAAAGGAAGAATTCCTAAAGCAAAAAGATTATTAAAAGCATATAATCAAAGTGCAGCTACATTAAATCTTTTACGAGCATTTGCAAGAGGAGGAATGGCTAATTTAAATAAGGTTCATTCTTGGAATCTTGATTTTGTGAAAGATAATACTTTAGGCTCAAAATATGATGATGTAGCAACAAAAATATCAGATACTTTATCATTTATGAAATCATGTGGTATTACAACTGAAAATACTATACAACTAACACAAACAACATTATTTACTTCCCATGAAGCTTTATTATTAAACTATGAAGAAGCACTAACAAGAAAAGATTCAATTACTGGTGATTGGTTTAATTGTGCAGCACATATGCTTTGGATTGGTGATAGAACAAGAGATTTAAGTGATGCACATATAG
>JADGEG010000135.1 GCA_016744485.1 Arcobacter sp.
TAAAAAAGACTTTTTCTGATTATGAAGGGATTAATGTAGCAAGATATGCAGGTGATGAATTTATTATCTTATTTCCTTGTGATGTTTCAAATAAACTTAATGTTTCAAACTTAATGCTTGAAACACAAAAAAAACTATCAAAACAAAAACTTAAATCTAAAACTATTAAAGCATTAAGTTTTGGATTTTCATTTGGTTTAGTAAAATTTAAAAAACTAGATAATCTAAGTGATTTACTCAGTGAAGCAGATGCATTAATGTACAAAAATAAAAAATTAAACAATTAATATTTAAATATTACTTTAGAGACATTATATAAAACTTAAATAAAAAATATTTATGAGTTATGTAAAATATCTAAACAATTATTAGTTTCAATACATTTATTTTTGATATCAACATTTAATATATAATCATCTATTATATAAGGAATTAAAAAAGTTTTTGCTAACTCTTTTGATATTAAACTTGAATCAGTTATAATTTCCAAATAATCATTTAGTGGATATCTATGCACTTCTTTTACTTTTCCTAAAATTATATTATTCTCATATATCACACAACTAATCATATCAAACCAAAAAAATTGATTTTCAGCTAAAGTACAATTATCTTTTGTATTTTGTATATCTACATACAACTCTTGATTTATTAATATTTTTGATTTATTAATATCATTATAATCATTAAATAATACTGTATTATGTATTGAATTAAATTCTTTTATACTTAGTAAAATATTTTTATTAGTAATAAATTGTGAGTTTTTTTTAAATTGCTCTGGAAAGTCCGAAGATATATGAAGTTTTAGATGACCTTTTAGTCCAATGCATTTACCTATTTTTGCTACAAAAATTTCTTTGTTCATAAGTTTTTTCTAGTGAGCTAGAACTTGTATTTTATAAGATACTCCATTTTTAGCTTTACAAGCATTGACCATAGTTTTTAAAGCATTAATCATATTTCCATTTTTACCTATTAATTTACCTATATCATTATAATTTACTTTAATAATTAACTCAGAAAATGTATCATTAATACTATTTAATGATACATCTACTTCATTTGGAAAATCTACAATTAATTTTGCATAATTTTCAATAAATTTTATAACCATTTTAATTTATGAAATAGACTTTGCTAGTTTTTTAACTTTTTCACTAGGTTTTGCCCCAACACTAAGCCAATAATCATATCTTTCTTGATCAAGTTTTATTACTTTTTCTTTTACAACTGGATTAAAGTATCCAATAGATTCTATCCATCCTGAATCTCTTCTTTTTCTTGAGTCTGTTACAACTATTCTATAAAATGGTTTTTTATTTCTACCCATTCTTGTTAATCTAATTACTGTCATTATTTCCCTTTTATTGTTTTAGTACTAAATTATAAACTTTTTATAAAGTTTATAATTTAACAATAAATTATATATTATAATTTTACCTAGGTATTTTTGAATTAAATCCTGCATTATTACCACCTTGAAGTTGAGACATCATACTAGATAAACCTTTCATACCACCTTTTCCTGAAAGCTTTTTTGCCATTTTTGATGCACTTTTAAATTGTTTTAAAATTTTATTAATTTGCATATCTGAAAGTCCCGAACCTTTTGCTATTCTTTTCTTTCTACTTGAATTTAATAAAGATGGACTTTTCCTTTCTTTTAATGTCATAGAACCTATTAATGCTTTAATTCTTTTAATTTCATCTGAATTTTCAAAATCCATATCTTTTAATTGTCCTGTCATTTGAGATAAACCAGGAATCATACCAATAATAGATTTCATAGAACCTAATTTACTCATCATAGAGAGTTGCTCTAAAAAATCGTTAAAATCAAATTCACCTTTTCTAATCTTTTTACTTACTTCTTTTGCTTTTTTTTCATCAATTATTGCTGATGTTTTTTCAGCAAGCCCTTCAATATCCCCAGCACCTAATAATCGTGAAACAATTCGATCTGGAATAAAAACTTCTAGATCTAGCATTTTTTCACCATTCCCAATGAATCGTAAAGGAACACCAACTTGATCTGCAATAGAAATTGCAACACCACCTTTTGTATCACCATCGTACTTAGATAAAATAACACCATCAATTCCTATTTTATCTTTAAAAGTACTAGCAGTTCTTGTAGCATCATGTCCTGTTAAAGAATCAGCTACATAAAAAATTTCATCAGGTTTTATTGTTTCTTTTATTTTAGAAAGTTCTTTCATTAACTCATCATCAATTGCCAAGCGTCCCGCTGTATCAATTAATACAACATCATATAACTCTTCTTGTGCTTTTCTTTGACCATCTAGTGCTACTTTTATAGGATCACTTGTATTATCATCAAAATATAAATCAACTTCAATTTGTACACAAATTTGTTTTAACTGCTCAACTGCTGCAAGTCTTTGCAAATCTGAAGCTACTATTAAAACTTTCTTTTTTCTAGTTTTTAAATAATGTGCTAATTTTCCAGTTGTTGTTGTTTTTCCTGAACCTTGTAACCCAGTCATAAGAATAGTTGTAGGGGGTTTACTTGCAAAAACAAAACCTTGATTACCACTTGTTGTTAAAATATTAGTTAATTGATTTTGCAAAGCTTTTAAAAAGCTATCTTGCCCTATTCCATTTTTTTTGGTTTCCATTTCAATTACATTAACAAGGTTTTTTGTAGTTTTATGATGGACATCAGCTTTTAGAAAAGATTTTTTTAATTCATTTAATGCTTTTTTTAAAGATGCGATATCATCTTTATGTCTAATTTTATTTACTGCATTTTTAATTGAACCTGTAATTACATCAAACAACAATAAAACCTTTTAATTTAATTTTAGAGATTATATATAAATTATTCTTTATTTTTATTTAAACTATATGCATATTAAGTAAAAATTAAGTAAAAAATATTAATTCAATTAAAATAATATTATTATAAGTACCATTTAAAGTACTTATATAATAAAGATAATATTTTTAAAACTTAAAATTTATTTAAATCCAAACACAAAAAATTCTCTAGGTTCTGGTGCTTCAAAAGTATAATCAAATATTTTTGTTTTTTTTGAATGTAACAATACCCTTGCTACATTACTTACAACTTTTCCATATACACTATCTCCAATAATAGGCATAGCAATAGAATTTAAATGTACTCTAATTTGATGTGTTCTTCCTGTATCAATTACAATTCTTATTTTTGATTTATTTCCCTCAACAAACATAGGATAAATTCTTGTTGTAGCTGGTTTACCTTTTTTTGCACTAATCTTTGATTTTGCAATTGAATTATTTCTCACTGTTAAAATAGCTGTATCAACTACTTGCTCTTCTATTACTTTTCCATCAACAATCGCGATATACTCTTTATAAACTCTATTTGCTTTAAATTCTTTTATAGCTTTTTGTTGAAATTCTTCATTTTTAGCAAAAAGAATAACTCCACTAGTTTCTTTATCAAGCCTATTTAATAATATGTAATTTGGAAACTTTTTACAAAGATCATCACTTGTAAGAAAAGCTGGTTTATTAAGTGCTAAGATTTCATTATCTTGAAAAATTACTTTAATACTATCTAATTTTTTAATAGTAAAAATTACTTCGCTACTTATTTCACCACGAGCTATTAAAACTTTTTTACCATCAGCTTTTACTAAACCCTTATCTATTAAATCTTTTGCTTTTGAATTAGAAATTCCTTCTTGCTTGGCTAATACTTTGTATGCTTTATCATAACTCATGTAATTCCTTTAAAATTGCAGATATATCACCTATTTGTTGAAGTGAAGATTTGTTTAATCTTTTTACATTATCTAAAGTTTCTTTTAGATCTCCACTTTTTACTATATAAAAATCATTAATAGCTTCAAATAAAGCTTTTTGATTAAATATATGTTCGCCACTAATTAAAGTACATCCAAAATATGCTACTTCCACAGGATTATGTCCTCCTATGTTTTCAAATGACCCACCTAATATAACTGCATCACTAATAGCAAATATATTTACTAATTCTCCCATTTTATCAACTAAAACTATATCACTATCAAAATTTTGTTTTTGTGAAAACTTATGATAAGTAAGTTTATTTTTTTTAGAAAATTCTTTTAAAATACAATCAACTTTAGCAAACCTTTCTGGATGTCTTGGAACAAAAATTAATTTACCTAGTTCTTGATTATATGATTGTAAAATCAACTCTTCTTCTTTTTCATGTGTACTAGCAGCTGTTAAAACAAATGTTTTTGGTTTTTCATATTCTTTTGATATTTTTGGTAGTTGCGCTAATTTTATATTTCCAATAACTTCTATATTTGAAGCTCCTAGTTCTTCTAATCGTTCTTTATCAATTTTACTTTGAGCAAATATTTTGTCAATATTGCTAAAGATTTTTTTATAAAACCACGAAAATCGTTTATATGACTTATACGATTTATCAGATATTCTAGCATTAATTAAAAAAGTTTTCATATCTTTACTTTTAGCACATAAAAAAAGCATGTACCAAAGCTCAGCTTCCATAACTACTAACGCTTTTTGTTTTGTAATCCAAAAGGGTAAAAATATTTCATAAGGTAAATATCTACTATTTGAAGTAATTTTTTTTGCTTCTTCATATCCTGTATTTGTTACAACACTTAAATTAACTTCTTGCTTTAATTTATCTATAATCACTTTTAAAGCCTTTGTTTCACCCATAGAACAAGAATGAAACCAAATAGAATGATGCTTAAATTTTTTATTGTTTTTTAAAAAAAATCTTGCTGGTATTGCTTCTTTATATTTTAATTTTTTTGATTTAAAAAATAAAAAAGGTAAGAATATAAGATATAAAAATAATGCAAGAATATAATATAAAATACTAAAGAGGGTCAATATTATTCCTCTTTAGTTTCAACTTCTTTATATAAAATTCGCCCACAATGAGAGCAGTTTACAATTTCTTCAGCTTTTATAACTTCAGCATAACTTTTATCACTAATTTTCATATAACAACCGTAACATGCTTGTTCAATAACTGGAACAACAGCTGTATCTTTTGCCCATCTTCGTATTTTTTCATAAAATACTAAAAGTTTATTATCAAATTTTTCCAATAATAAGCCTCTATTCTCAGAAACTTTATTTTTTAATGATTTTATTTTGTCAACTTCTTCATCAACTGTAGTTTTAGTTTCTTTTATATTTATCTCTTCTATATTTAGTTTTTCTTCTAATTCTTTTAATTCACCCTGCTTTAAATCCATAAGTTTATCTAATCTAATAAGCTCTTCATTTACAAAAGAAATTTGTTCTTTTGCAATTTCATCTTCTAATTGTAAAGCTTTTAATTCTTTTTCTGTTTTTATATCACTTTGTTTTTTAGATATTCCATCTAATTTAGTTTTTAATTCACCTA
>JADGEG010000136.1 GCA_016744485.1 Arcobacter sp.
GATGATAAGCACTTAAATAAAAAATATTATTATATTTTCTTAACTGCCTTAAATCAGACTTATTGGATTATTGGCTCAAGTATTGGCGCCATTGTTGGCTCAAATATAAATTTTAATACAAAAGGCTTAGAGTTTTCTCTAACTGCTTTATTTGTAGTTTTATGTATAGAGCAATATAAAAAATTAAAAAATATACTTCCTTTTATCTTAGCTTTATTTACCTCTTTATTTTCACTTTTATTCATTCCAAGCGATAAGATGTTAGTTTTTTCTATTATTTTTGCATTATTTTTGATGTTTAGTTTTAAAAAAAGAATTTAAAATGAATGACTTAGAGATATACATAGCCATTGCAATTATGACTATAGTTAATTATTTTACAAGGGTATTGCCATTTTTATTTTTCAAAAATAAAGACTTGCCACCCTACCTTGTTTTTATAGAACAAAAATTTCCAGCAATAATAATGACAATATTGGTTGTATACTCTATAAAAAATGTAGATTTTGTAAATGAACTTTATGGAATTAGAGAGATACTTGCTATTTTCTGCACCGCCTTACTTCATATATATCTTAAAAACTATTTAATATCTATTTTCTTAGGAACTATTTTTTATATGTTTTTGGTTCAGTTTTAATTACTGAAATAAAAGAAAAATTATTTTAAATTAAGTGTTTTTTAGATAAAGTAATTATAATTTTATTATATTATTTTTAAGGTTTAAAATGTTTAGTTTTTTTAAGTTTATTCAAAACTTCATGCAAGGTTTAAAGCGAAAGAAAGGTCTGTGGTTTACAATTCTTGGTGTTTCTTCTGTCATAGGAATATTTTTGTCTATGTATTTGTTGATAAGTATGACAAAAACTGTTTCTGCTGAAGTTTATACAAACATTTCTCAAACATATAAAGAAACTTTAAAAAATAAAATTAAAAAACGAGAAAGTGAGTTTAAAAACTTATTATCCTTAATAAAAATAGAGCAAACTTTTTTAAATGATATTAAGAACAATAAACTAAATAAAGTTAACAATCAATTAAATTCTTACAATGAGAATTTTACAAAATCTAAAATAAATGATTTAACAATTAAATTTTATTCATCAAACAATCAAATTAATCAATATAGAAGTAGTGTTAATTTTGTAATTAAAAATAAAAATCCTAACTTTGGTATTGAGGTTTTATCTGATGGAATATTTTTGTCATTATTGGAACCTGTTATTAAAGATAAGGAAATTTTGGGTGTTTTAGAAATTAAAGAACCTCTTTATTCGCTTAAAAAAGATTTTACAAAAGATAATGGTATATTTTTATTTTTACTTGATGAAAAAATGTTAAAAACATTATCTCCAAAAGCAAGAAATGGAAGATATAAGTTGATTATGAATAATCTTTATGTGGAAGAGTTAAGATATAACAGTTCTTTTTATGGAAAAATATTAGAAAAAGGAAAGGATGGCTTTAAGAAATTGTTAAATGACAATTATTACCTTGATAAGGTTTATTTTAAAACATATGATAAAATATCTGATATAAATGGTAATATTATAGGTATTGCTGTATTAGGTGAAGTAGTAGAAGGTAGTGGAGCATTTGTGAATATAGTTCATAATATGACAAAAACAGTTACTACAGTTGCTTTAGGTTTAGTAATATCAATATTACTATTTATGTTTTAGAAGGTTATTAAATATGAGACGAATTAAAATTTTAAAGATATTTTTTGTTTTTATACTTTTTTTAGTTTTTTTAGTTTTTTCTAATTTTACTGTAATTAGTACTTTTTTTATGGCTACTTTAACATTTAACATAGCTATTTTTACAATATTTTCAATTGGTTTAATTGTAGTTTATCAATCTGCTGTTAGGCTTACTATTCTCTCAGGAACATTTGGAATTTTAGCATATAAAAAAGGAAAAGACTTAGAGTTCTACTTAAAAGGGATTACTAATGTGTTTCCTGCAACCATTGCTTTTATGTTTGAAAAAAGAGCTCACAAAGGTGTATTATATTTTACTAGTAGTGAAGCTAAAGATGTTTCAGAATGGTTAAGTGAGCAATTTTTTAATCAAAAAGGTTATACAAGCTTTTTTGTAGGTACTTCTTTGATGCTAGGATTATTTGGAACATTTACAGGTTTACTTGTAGCAATTGATGAAATGGGTGCTATTATATTGTCTTTTGGTGGAGATGATATTGATTTAGGTGAAGTTATGACTAGCTTCGCAGGACCTCTTGGTGGTATGTCTATTGGTTTTGCTTCATCTTTATTTGGTGTGGCTTCTGCTATTATATTAAATATCATGCAGTATATTTTAGCAAGAAACCAAGCAGCTTTTTTAGAAGATGTGGAAGACTGGATGAAGGGAAAAATGATTGAGTCGCAAAGCTCAGATGTACTAGAAGAAATAAAAGATGGTTCTTTAGGGCATATATCTAATATAGCATCAGGAGGAGTAGGAACTCAAGCTCAACAATCTTCAGGAGGAGAAGTTTCAAGTGGTGTTTTAAATATTTTTATTGATACTATTTCAGAATTTACTGATAAGCTAGATAAGGCTAATAACATGTCAACAGATATGTATAGTGTAATTTCTAATAATTTGGTACAAAGTAATAGTTCTAAAGAGAAAGAAAAAATATTATTAGAAGGTATTTTGAATAATTTAAAAGAATTAAACGTTAACCAATTTTCTAACTCAGCTATGATGGAAGAATCTTTACAAGATATTTCAAATATAATTATGGCAGAACATAAAACTATGAAAAAAACCTTGAGTTTACAAGAAGATAATAATAAAATTTTACTAGAAATGGTGTCAACATTAAATAAAAAAATTGACAAACTTGAGTCTTCTTTTGCTAAATAAAAGTAGTTGTAATGGCAAATAGATGTGAAGACGAATTTAACCCATGGCCGTCATTCGTTGATATTTTTTCATCAGTGATTCTTGTTTTATTATTATTTTTATTAGTGATTTTAGTTAATTTAGGATATTATGCTCAATTTAAATATAAAGTTTCATATACAGGCTCAATATCATCAGATGAACTTATATTAAATGATCATCCAAGTAAAGTAAAAATAAAAGAAAAAATTATAGAAAGTACATCACAAAAAGAAGCTCAAACTACACAATCAGAAGTAGTTATATTGCGAAAAACCATTAAAGAACCAATAGAAAAAAAAGGGATAAAAGGCGTGATATCTGGTGGAGTTGACATATTTGATGTAAGAGATGATGATAATGAATCTAAACAAACTATAATATTAAATGATGAGTATGTCATTGTTACATTCCAAGGAAGTGAAATGTTTTTAGATAATGCATCAATGAAAAAAGTTAAAAAGTTTATAGATGGTATAAAAACTAAATATAAACAGCATCAAATTATCATAAGTGCTTATGATATTAAAGGACAAATTAGTGCAACTATTACAAAACAAATTTCACTAGCAAGATCTATTGGAGCTAGAAATTTAATAAGAAAAATGGATTATGCAAAAAAAGATGTAAAAATAAACCTTAGAAGTACTTTTAATATTAAAGAAAACATAAAAAGTAATAATGGCTATATTGTTGTAAGGGTTAAAAAATAATGAAATTAATGTATAAAATCAACTTAATATTAATATTATTTATTTCTTTACCATTATTTTTATCTGCCAAAGAAGATAGTTCTATATTAAAAAATAAAAAATACATAATTCCTAAATATATTGATTTATCTAAAAAAATTAAAACTTATAGTTCTGAGCTTAATCACAAACTAGATAAATATACAAAAGTTAAATTAATTGATGTAGTATTAGAGAGTTTGTCAAATAGTGATATATTAAAATCTGCTAAAGAAGAAGTAATAAAAAGTGAAATAGAATTGAATAATGCAATGGCATCCTATTATCCAATAGTAAACTTTAAATATACTTTTGGAAAAACAAGAGCATATCCAGGAGATAAAAAAGTTAAATATAAATACAACAAAGATAGAGCTTATAATTTTACCGTTAATCAAAATTTGTATTCAGGCGGTTCTACTTATTATTCTGTAATTAATGCTAGAAAAAAACTATCTTATAATAAAAATAATTATGAAATAGCTCTTACTCAAAATATAAAAAAGTCAATTGAAGCATATTTTAAAGTAGTGTTTACAAATAGAAATTTGCTAATACATAAACGGAATATAAAAACATTAAATAAAATTTTAAAAATCACACAGTTAAAATTTGACAGTGGGGCACTATCTTTAGGGGATATTACATCTATTAAATTAAGTGTTACTAGTGCAAAATTAAAAGTATTAAAAATTCAATCAAAATTTATCCAAGCATTACGATATTATGAATATATTGTTGGAGTAAATTTTATTAATACTTTACCATATGAAAAAAATTTTGATATTAATTTTATAGATTTTGAAAGTTTATTTAAAAGAGCATTATCAAAAAATAAAAATCTTATTAGTTATTATAAAAATATTGAAATACAAAAAAATAGTTTAAATACTGCAAAAGCATCATTAAAACCAAAACTTGATTTAAAATTATCTTACGATAAAATACTAGATAAAAGCGATTTTACAATTAAAGAAAATACTGCTCAAGCAGAATTTAAATTAAGTTATAATTTATTTAATGGTGGAAAAGATATAAACTCTGTATTAAAAGTTTCTAGTAATATTAGGGATTTACATAATAAATTAAATGAAGCAATAAGAAAATTAAAATGGGATTTATCTAAGGCATATATATCAGTTTTATCAAATAAAGAATCTTTAAGCAATAATGTGCTTGAAGTAACAACTTCCAGAAAAATGGTAAAAGCTTATTGGCAGGCTTTTGAACTAGGTGAACAAGAGTTACAAATATTACTTCAAGGACAAAAACAACTTAATACTGCTGAAGCAGACTTAATTAAAAATGAACAAAGTTATATAAAAGATTTTTTTACTATTCTAAATTTAAGTGGTGATTTAGCATCATTTTTTGATGTTGATCCTCAAGATGTTAAATTTATAAACTTCTCCAAAAGTGATTATAAAGTCAATGTTTATACAAATAAACATATTGATTTAGATTTAAACAAAAAAACATCTACTTTAACAAATAAGCTTAATAAAACGATGAATATAACACTTCCTAAAATATCTTTAAATGATAATATTAAAGGTTTTATTAAAAAATTTTTTACTTTTAAAGATGAAGATTATAGTTTAGAAATTTCTTCTTTTAAAAATATTTATGAAGCATTTGCTTTTATAGAAAAAAATAAAATGGAAAATGAAGCTTTTGCTTATAATTTTGTAAACAATTATAGTATTTTTACTAAAGTAATACTTGGACCTGTCT
>JADGEG010000137.1 GCA_016744485.1 Arcobacter sp.
TATCTTCATGTTTATTGATGATGTATATAATATTTTTATCGAAAAAATTTATTTTTTCATAAAAATTCATATTATTTTTAAGTTTTATGTCTGAAATAATTAAATTATAAAAATCAAAGTTGATATCATCATGGTACATGATAAATTTAATACTTATATTTTGGTAGTACTGTTTTATCAAAGTATTTATTTTAAATTGGTGCTTATTGTTCTGGTTAAGAATGAGTACTCTAAATTCCATCACTGCCCCAAATTTTATTATTATTTTATATTATTTTTAATTTAAATAAGCTTAAAGAATTATCTAAATCTTCTTGTGTATCTATACCAAAAGATTTTGATTTAACTTTGAGCATAGCAATATTATAATTATTTTCTATTGCTCTTAATTGCTCTAGCTTCTCAATTTGTTCTAATTTTGATGGTTGTAAACTACAAAAAGTGTTTAATGATTTTTTTGTAAATCCATAAATTCCAAGATGACCATAAAATACACATGTTTCATAATGATCTCTATGATAAGGTATTTTAGCTCTTGAAAAATATATGGCATTTGAATTTTTATCTAAAATAACTTTTACATGATTTGGATCATCAGCTAAATTATAGTTTATTTCCTTATAACAACTTGTCATAATAATATTTTCACCATTTTTCTGAATACTTTTAACTTTATTGATAATAGTTTCTACTACATCACATTCTATAAATGGTTCATCTGCTTGTACATTTATAATTATTTCATCGTCATTTAATTTTAATAAATTAGCAGCTTCATTTATTCTATCTGTGCCACTTTTATGTTCACTTGATGTTAAAATAGATTCTATATTATAAAACTTTGCTAAAGACATAACTTCTTTTGAATCTGTAGCTATTACAACTTTGTCAAGCAAGCCAACTCGTTTTGCTGTTCTAATAACCATAGGCAAGCCTGCAACATCTACTAAAACTTTATTAGTAAACCTACTGGAATTTAATCTTGCTGGTATAATAATCATTCTGTTCCTTTTAAGTCTTAATTATTGGTATTGAGATTTTAAATAATGCTCCAGTACTATGAGTTCTTACACTTATAATTCCTTTTAAGTGCATTTCTATAATTATTTTGCATGTATATAAACCTAAACCAACTCCGTGTTTAATATCTTTCGTAGAAAAATATGGTTCAAAAATTTTATGAATGATATCTTCATTTATTCCACCCCCATTATCACTTACTTCAAAAAAAATATTGTCTTTAACATGGTATTGCTTAAGCTTGATAACTCCATTTTTAATATTATTTTTTACAATTGCTTCTTTTGCATTTATAAGTAAATTTACTAAAATAGTAGTTAATTCATCATCATATGTCTTAAACTTAAAACCACCTAAAATATCTTTTATGATATCAATATTTTGATTACTAGTATCACTTTGAAATAATTTAATTGCATTGACTATGATACTCTTAGGATCTATTGTAATCATTTCATTTTTTGGATGTAAAAAATCTTGAAAACTTTCAATTGTTTGAGATAAAGAACTAGCTTCTTTTGTAATAGTATCTAATGTTTTTACTATAGAGCTAGAATCAGGAGTATTATCCATTGATATGTCTAAACCTAAATTTTGTGCTTTCATGGAAATTATATTTAATGGTTGTCTCCATTCATGTGATAATTTTTGTAATGTTTCTGTCATGATAGCTAATTTTGATTGTTGCATTAATATACTATCTTTTTGTTTAATCTCTTTTTGTGCATTTTGAACTTGATCTTGCAATAAAGATGCTTCATCATTTAAGCTTATTTCATTTGTAATATCAAACATCAGTATAGTATAAGCAGTAATATCACCATATTTATTATATACTGATTTTATCATCATGCTTATCCAAAAAGTATTATTTTTTTTCCCTTTTGCTTTTATTGTTCCATGCCATTCTTTTGTACTTAATAAACTTTTTTGTATATTTTCATATATTATATTTTTGGTGTCTTCATGACCTATGATACTAAAATGTTTATTGATTAATTCTTCTTTTTTATATCCTGACAAGTTACAAAAAGCTTGACTAGCTTCGTTGATATGTCCATGTAAATCTGTATGCATAGACACAACATAATCATTTAATATTTCATCATTAGCAATTTGTTTTGTTATATCTTTAGTATTAATAACAAGTAAATTTTTATTATTCATCTTTGATATAGTAATTCGTAAGTAAACTGTTTTTTTATCTTTTCTATTACATGCTATATCTATACTATTATGTGTTTTATTATCTTTATTTAGTAAGATATTTAAAAAATCTTTTTTAAATTTTTCTTGTATCAACGTTATAAAGTTTATTTTAAGTAAGTCATTTTTTTCATATCCAAGCAAAGGAATAAAAGCATTATTTATATAAATTAATTTTGTACTAATATCAATAATGCCTATTCCATCCCAAGAATTATTAATAATATCTTGAAGTTCTTTATTATTTTGTTTTAATTTTTCAATATCAATTGATGCCATATTTAAACCTTATTTTTAGCATATATATTATATTATATTTTCATTAAAATTTGATGAAATTAACGAAAAGATATATTATGAAAAAAACTATAACTATTATAGATACTTTTGGATTTTTATTTAGAAGTTTTTATGCTCTTCCTCCTTTAAAATCAAAAGATGGTTTTCCTACAGGACTATTAACAGGATTTATAAACTTTGTGTTTAATATTGGGAAAGATTTTCAAACAGATTATATTGTATTTGCACTAGATGCTAAAGGTGACACTTTTAGACATGAAATTTATCAAGAATATAAATCACATAGACCAGATGTTCCTCCTGATCTTTTAAAACAACTTCCTATTGCAATTTCTTGGATTGAACAAATGGGTTTTCAAACAGCTATTAAACTTGGGTATGAAGCAGATGATGTCATTGCATCATTAGCTAAAGATGCAAAACAAAAAGGTTTAAGTGTTAGAATTGTATCACATGATAAAGATTTATTACAATTAATTCAAGAAGATATTTTTTTATTTGATCCAATTAAAAAAAATATTATAAACGAAGAAAAATGTTTTGAAAAGTACGGAGTTTATCCTGCTCAATTTACAAATTATCAATCTTTATTAGGAGATAGTGCTGATAATATTCCAGGAGTTAAAGGAGTGGGTGCTAAAACAGCCCAAGCACTAATAGAAAAATTTGATAATTTAGATAATATTTATGCTAATTTAGAAGATATAGAAAAACCAAGGTGGGTTAAATTATTAAATGAAGGAAAAGATTTAGCATATATTTCAAAAAAACTAGTTACTTTAGACAATACTTGTTGTGTTATTGATAATATTGAAGAATTTAATCTTCCAAAAGAAAATCCAATTTTAAAAATAGAAAACATTTTAATTTCTTTTGGTTTGAATAAGATTATAGAAAGAGTCTATAAAGATGGTTTATTATATAAAACGAGTATGCCAATTAATAAAATATTAGCCAATAATGAAAATGAAAAGAATAAAATTGAAGAAAAAGAAAAATTATCTTGTGAATATATACTATTAAATGAAAAAATCAAATTATTTGAACTGATTAATTCTATACCAAAAGATTCAATTATCGCTTTTGATACAGAAACTACAAGTATAGATATAAGAGCTGCTAAACTTGTTGGTTTTTCTTTTTGTTTCAATAAAACACAAGCCTATTATGTTCCTATAGGACATTTTTATTTAGGAGTATTGGAACAAATATCAATAGATGATGCTAAAGAAGCTATTAAAATATTAAATACACATAAACTTATACTTCAAAATTTTAAATATGATTATCAAATAATAAAAACAAATTTAAATATTGATTTAAAACTATATGCAGACACTATGATTATGTCTTGGTTATTAAATCCAAGTTCTAAAGTAGGACTTGATTATATGACAAAAATTCTTTTTAATCATGATATGATAGCATTTAAAGATTTAGTTAAAAAAGGTGAAAACTTTTCAAATGTAGATATAAATAAAGCTTGTGAATATGCTAGTGAAGATGCTTTTTTTACTTTTAAACTTTATTATGAGCTTCTTAGTAAATTTAAAGAAAATAAATGTGAGCATTTATTAAAATTAGCTTTTAATATGGAATTTAAATTTATTGATGTACTTATAAATATGCAAAACAATGGAATAAAAGTTGATATTACTTTTTTAGAAAGCTTAAAAGAAAAAAATCATAATTTAATACAAGAATTAATAATAAAAATTCATAAAAGTGCAGGAGGTGAGTTTAATATTAATTCTCCAAAACAATTAGGAATAATATTATTTGAAACCTTAAAATTACCTGCTTCAAAAAAAACTAAATCAGGATATAGTACAAATGAAATAGTTTTACAAAAACTTTACAGTTCACATGAAATAATTCCTTTAATTTTACAATATAGAGAACTTTTTAAACTACAAAGTACATATATAATACCATTATTAGAACTTGGTTTAGATAATAAAGACCATAAAATATTTACTTCTTTTTTACAAACAGGAACTGCATCAGGAAGACTTAGTTCAAAAAATCCAAATCTTCAAAATATTCCTATTAGAAGTGAAATAGGTTCTAAAGTACGTCAAGCTTTTATTCCACAAGCTGGTTATAAACTTGTAGCAATAGATTATTCACAAATTGAATTAAGATTATTGGCATATTTTTCAAAAGATGAAGCTTTAATTGATGCTTTTAATAATAATTTAGACATTCATTATCAAACAGCTCTTAAAATATTTGGTGAAAAAAAAGCAAAAGAAAAAAGATCTTTTGCAAAATCAATTAATTTTGGACTCTTATATGGAATGGGAAGTAGAAAATTAGCACAAACACTTAAAATTTCTACAAAAGAAGCCAAAACTTATATAGAATCTTATTTTAAAGCCTTTCCAAGTGTTAAAAATTATATAAAATCAATTGAAGATTTCACAATACAGCATGGTTATGTTGAAACTTTATTAAATAGACGAAGATTATTCGATTTTGAAAATGTAAATGAAATGTTTAAATCATCATTTTTAAGAGAAGCAGTAAATACAAAATTTCAAGGGAGTGCTGCTGATTTAATGAAGTTAGCAATGATGAAAATTTTAGAAAAATTTAAAAATAACATAAATATAAATATATTACTACAAATACATGATGAGTTACTTTTTGAAATAAAAGAAGAAGAAGCAATATTAATTGTTAAAGAATTAATTGATATTATGGAGAATATTTATGATTTGGGTATATCATTAAAGGTAAGTGTTTCTTTAGGTTATAACTGGAAAAACTTAAAAAAATATTAAC
>JADGEG010000138.1 GCA_016744485.1 Arcobacter sp.
CTTGAGATATTATTTTAAAGTCATTATCTTTTTCATACAAGTTTATATAACATTTATAAGATATTTGTCTAGCTTTTAAAGCTTCAACTGATAGTAAAATATCGTTTATACAACCTAATTTTGATGGACAAATTAATATAGTTTTACTATTAAATTCTTTTATTAAATCAATAATAAAAAAGTTTTCAAAAATAGGCACCATTAAACCACCAGCTCCTTCAATAATAAGAATATCACATAATGATTCTAAATATTGTTTTTTTTCTTTTAAAAATTCAAGGTCAATTATGACATTTTTTTTTGCAATATAAGGAGCAGCTGGAAGATTGAATTGATAAGGAACTACATCATTTATATTTACATTAAAATTAGGATTTAATTTTTTTGCAAGATTTAACATACTAGTACCATCACTTGGAGTATTTATCACTCCTGTTTCAAAAGGTTTGAAGTATCCTACTTTTAAACCTTTATTGGTATAATATTTTAAAAGTAATGCACTTGCATAAGTTTTACCAATATTTGTATTTGTAGCACTTATAAATAAAGTTTTTGTTTGTGACATATCCATTCTTTTGAAGAAAGCATAACAAATATTATATTTAGAAGTGTTTAATCTTAATAATATAATTTACTTTTTGATATAATATGTAAGCTATAAAATTAAAGGTAAGATGTGTCTAATGAATTAGAAATTATAAGTGATGAACAATTAAAATTACAAGAACCAAAAAAATATAAAATATTTTTATTAAATGATGATTATTCAACCATGGATTTTGTAATTAGTATATTGACAAGAATTTTTAAAAAAAGTCAAGAAGAATCAACTCAAATTATGTTAAATATACATAATAATGGAAAAGAAATATGTGGAATATATACATATGAAATTGCATCGACCAAAGTAATACAAGTAAAAACTTTAGCAAAAGAAAAAGGTTTTCCTCTTAAAGCTATAATGGAAGAAGAATGATGATAAGTAAAGAATTAAGAAATGTATTTACACAAGCAGTAAACTATGCAAAAACTAATAAACATGAATATCTAACAATTGAACATATCTTTTTGATCTTACTTGAAGATGAAGTGATTATTCATTTATTATTGGAACTAAAACTTGATTTAACAAAAATACATAAAAATATAAAAGATCATGTGGATAAAAATACTCCAAAAATACCTGAAGATATATTTGATGAACCAATAGAAACTATTACTTTAGCTTCTACAATTGAAAATATGCTTGAATATATACAATTTAATGGTAGAAAAGATGCAAATGTTGAAGATATGTTTGTGGCTATTTTAAAAGATGAAAAATCTTATGCTACATATGTATTAAAATTATATGGTATCCAAAGAGTTGATATTCTTGAAGAGATATCGAATATTGATGAAGATGAAATAAGCATTAAAAAAACTAAAGACAATAAAGTCTTAGATAAGAATACTCAAGAATTAGTAGCTCTTGCTAAAAAAGGGGAGATTGATCCTTTGATTAATAGAAATGTAGAAATTAGTCGTTTAATTGAAGTATTAGGAAGAAGAAAAAAGAATAATCCTATTCTTGTAGGTGAAGCAGGTGTTGGAAAAACTGCAATTGCAGAGGGTTTGGCTTTAGAAATTGCAAATGAAAAAGTTCCTAAGTTTTTAATAGATGCTAAAATATTTTCTTTAGATATGGGTTCTTTATTAGCAGGTACAAAATACAGAGGAGATTTTGAAAAGAAATTAAAATCACTTTTAGAAGAGGTAATGAAAATACCTAATTCAATTTTATTTATAGATGAAATTCATACAATAGTTGGAGCTGGAAGTGTAGGTGGTTCAGCTATGGATGCTTCAAATATATTAAAACCTTTATTATCAAAAGGTAAACTAAAGTGTATAGGATCAACAACGTTTGCAGAATATAAAAATAACTTTTTAAAAGATAAAGCATTAAGTAGAAGATTTGCTAAAATAGATATTCATGAACCAAGTATAAAAGATACTATTTGTATTTTAGAGGGTTTAAAATCTAAATATGAAGAGTTCCATAATGTTAAATATTCACCAAATGCTTTAAAAATAGCAGTGCATCTTAGTAAAAAGTATTTAGTTGATAGATTTTTACCAGATAGTGCTATTGATGTTATTGATGAAGTTGGATCTTCTAAAAAAATACAATATTCTAATACAAATAAAAAAAATATTTCTATTATTCAAAAAGATATAGAAAATACAATTTCTAAAATAGCACATATTCCTTCAAAAATTTCAACAAAATCTGATATAACTTTAATAAAAAACTTAGAATCAAATATGAAAAAAAGAGTATTTGGACAAAATAATGCTATTTTTAACCTTGTGCAAGCAATCAAGTTAAATAAAGCAGGTTTAACTCTTGATAAAAAACCAATTGCTAGTTTTTTATTTACAGGACCCACAGGTGTTGGTAAAACAGAAGTAGCTTTAGAACTATCTAATTTATTAGGTATTCATTTTGAACGATTTGATATGAGTGAATATATGGAAGCTCATACGGTATCTAAACTAATAGGAGCACCTGCTGGTTATGTTGGTTTTGAAAATGGTGGCTTATTAACTGAATCAATTAAAAAACATCCTCATTGTGTACTTTTATTAGATGAAATAGAAAAAGCACATCCTGATTTGATGTCTGTATTACTTCAAGTTATGGATAATGCACAATTAACCGATAATAGTGGGGCTAAGGCAGACTTTCAAAATGTAGTTTTGATTATGACTTCAAATTTAGGTTCAATTGAAGCTGGTGTTATGGGCTTTGCAAAAGATGATTCACTAAATGAAAACAAAGCTATAAAGAAATTTTTCGCTCCTGAATTTAGAAATAGGCTTGATAGTATTGTGAATTTTGAAGCATTAAGTACAAATATTGTTATTAAAGTAGTTGAAAAGTTTATTTCTACTTTAGAGAAACAATTAAGTGATAAAAAAATATCTATTGAAGTATCAATGAAAGCTAAAAAACAGTTAGCACTTTTAGGATATAACAAAGATATGGGTGCAAGACCACTAAATAGAATAATTACTAAAAAAATTAAAAATACTCTAAGTGATGAAATACTTTTTGGTAAATTAAAAAAAGGCGGAAGTGTTAAAATAGATTTTGTAAAAAATGAATTTAAATTCATATATAAGATATAAAATACAATTAATTCACAATTTTATATTAAATTATAAAAAACAAAAATATACATAAAAAAAGGAGAAAATATGAAATATTTTATATCAAGTTTAGTTTTTATAACTTTGATTTTAACAGGATGTGGTGAAGAAAAACAAAAAGTAGAAGAAGTAAAAGTAAAAGAAGAAATAAAACATACAGAATCTAAAAAAGAAAAAGATAATATACAAAAAATGGCTGTTGAAGTAAGTAATAGTTCAAAACAAATTATGACAACAATTTCAAGTGCAAGCAAGGAAGTTGTAGCTGAGGTTTCAAAAACTAGTAAAGAAATAGGAAAATTAAGTGAAGATATAGTATCAAAAACTAGAAAATCTTTAAATGAACAAACAAATACAGTTATGAAAAAAGCTTCAAATGTTAGTGGTGAAATAAAAAGTAAGATTAACAATATAATAAATGCAAAACAAATAAAAGAAGAAAAAATCTTAAAAGCTCAATTATTATATAAAACATGTATTTCTTGTCATGGACAAAATGGAGAAAAAAAAGCAATTGGAAAATCTAATGTAATAAAAGGTTTGAAAAAAGAAGTTGTTTTACATGCTTTAAAAGGGTATAAAAATGGAACTTATGGTGGAGTCATGAAAGGTATTATGACAGCACAAGTTAGTAATAAATCTAATGAAGAGTTAGAACTATTATCTGATTATATTTCCAAATTTTAAGATAAAGGGAATGCAAAAATGGAAGAAATATTGATATTATTAATATTTGGTTTGTTCACTTTTGTTATATGGATATGGGCATTAATAGACATATTAAAAAGTGAATTTACAAGTACAAATAAAATTATATGGTTACTTGTAGTATTTTTTTTATCTCTTTTAGGAGTATTATTATACTACTTCATAGGAAGAAAACAAAAAATTTCAAATGATTAATTTTAAATAAATAATAAGTATGAATGTTAAAATATTTTATTTTATAATTAGTATTTGACTTAAAATATGAACATATACTCACTGGATAAATATTCATATTCATTTCCAAATCCATATTTTGCAAATGATGAGGGTTTATTAGCATATGGAGGTGATTTATCTCCTACTAGATTAATAAGTGCTTATTCAAAAGGTATATTTCCTTGGTATAATGAAAGTGATCCTATTTTATGGTGGAGTCCAAATCCTAGATTAATTTTAGAATTAGATCAATTTAAAATCTCAAAATCTTTACAAAAAACAATTAATAAAAATATATTTGAAATTAAATTTAATCAAAATTTTACTGAAGTAATCAAACAGTGTTCAAAAATTAAAAGAGTTGGACAAGATGGAACATGGATAATTCATGATGTTATTGAGGCATATATTAAACTTTTTGATATGGGTTTTGCTAATTCCTTTGAAGCATATTTTAATAAAAAATTAGTTGCAGGAGGATATGGTGTAAATATTGGAAATATTTTTTGTGGTGAATCAATGTTTTCAAAGAAAACAGATGCTTCAAAAGTTGCCTTATATTATTTAGTTAAAAGATTAAAGAAAAATGGCTTTAAACTAATAGATTGTCAAGTTTCATCTAAGCACTTATTATCATTAGGTGCAAAAGAGATTTCACGAACAAGATTTTTGCAATTAGTTCAAAATTCTTTAGTAAATCTTAAAAATTTTTGATTTAAAAGTTGATTTAAAATATGAATAATACATTTACAAAGATATTTACACATAAGGCTTTACCATATTTAGAACTACGATATTCAAACTCTAATGCACATTATAAAAAACATTTTCATGATACTTTTTCTTTAGGTCTTAATAAAGAAGGTCTTAGTATTTATACAAATGAAAACAAAAAATATACTTTGGATAAAAACATGTTAAGTATTATAAATCCAAATGTAGTTCATTCTTGTAATTCTTGTACGAAAAAATTGAATGTTTTTTATATGATGTATTTAGATAAAACTTGGTGTGCTGGTATACAAAAACTAATAAATCCTAAAATTGATGAATTTATTAATATACCAAGTGATTTATTAGAAGATGAGAAAATGTATAATAATTATTTAAATCTTTGTGAAATACTTTTTTCATCTGCTTTATTTTGTG
>JADGEG010000139.1 GCA_016744485.1 Arcobacter sp.
GCTTGTGTCATTAAGTTTCTTACAGCTGATTCTACTTGATTTTGAGTAGAACCGATATCCCCTCTATATGTATTTAGGTCTGTAATTGCATCATCAACTACATCTTGGAAAGCATCAGCTTCTTTTATACCTAATGCACCAGATGCTAAATTCTTAAGTGCATCTAGGTTTTTACCATCGCCTGTAGCTTTTGTAATTTCGTTTGTTGCCTTTGAGTCTAAATTAGTAGATAATATATTTGTTTCAAAAGCAATACCTTTTGTTATAGCTGTTACTTGAAATACTGAACCATCACTTGCACTATCTTGTACTGTATATTTTGAAGCAAGTTCAGAGTTTGCTTCAAAAGCTTTTTGTAAACCAGCAAATACATCTGCTGCAGATTCACTAGCTTTTGCACTATAAGATATATTTTCTCCACCAATTGATAGTTCATACAATGTACCTGCAGCACCTGCTGCTGCCATTGTTTTTTGCTCAACCGCGGCAATTCCTGTAACACCTGCTGTATTTACACTTCCATTAATAGCAGTAGGAGTTCCTCCTACAGTAGAATTTGCTGTAATTGTCGTAGCTGCAATATTAGGATCTCTTTCAACAACTTGTAATCCACTTCCTGCAATAGCAATAGTAAAGTTTGAATTCAAATTTTCATTTGCTTCAAATTGAGATATTAAGTCAGCTTGAGTTTTAGCTATCGTATTGTTTGTACTTGCATCATAAACAGAAGTTAGTGTTATACTTCCAACAGTAAGTGTTGATGTGTCCCCACTTGTTGTCATATCTACATAATCACCAGTAGACCAATCTTGTGCTACACCAGCAGTTGCAGGTATATCTGTAGCAGTATTTGCTGCTGCAGTAGTTGCAGTAGCATCAAGACCTGCTACATTTAAAGTATTTCCAGCTAATTTAGCAGAAAGTACAAGTCCTGTATCTCCTGAGAATTTCTGCTCTGCTACTTTAAGACCAGACAAATTAGGGTTTGCTTCAATAGCAGCTTTAAGACCTGCGTGTATTTCATCAGCAGTTGCCGTTGAATCAGATGTATAAGATACAGTATTTCCATCTATTTTTACTTTATACTCATGGCTATTAACAGCTGTAAGAGTCACAAGATTTTCTTCTTTTTCTGCTAAACCAAGACCTGCTGTGTTTGACTGAATAGCAGTATTAAATATAAGGTCATTTTCAGACTCACCTATTTGAAAAGATAAATCAGCAGAAGAATATCTGTCTGCTTGTAAATCTCCTGCACTAGCTTGAAGTAAAACATTACCATTATAGTTAGTTTGCTCAGCTATATTATCTAATTGTTCAAGTAGCTTAGCAACATCTTTTCTAATAGATTCTCTACCATCAGCTGAAGTTGTAGCTGTGTTTGCTTGGATTAGTTTAGCTTTTACAGTATTTAAGATATTTGATTGCTCTGCCATTGACTTATCAGCAATTTGAAGCAGTGTTACAGCTGAATTACCATTTGAAACACCTTGGTTTATAGATGTAGCTTGAGTTCTTAGTTTATCTGCAATTGCCAAGCCAGATGCATCATCTGATGCTTTGTTAATTCTAAGACCAGTTGATAGTTTCTCTAAGGCTGAGTTTATATTCTTGTTTGTATTTACTGCTGCTTCTTGAGCAGTAATTGATGCTATATTTGTATTAATTCTCATAATAAATCCTTTTTGATTATGACACATTGTAAAATAATTTACACTTAAAAACATTCTTGAGTTAAAGCAAGCATAGAAAATAATTAAAAAACATTTTAAAATATTTTTATAATTATCCTCTTCGGAATCAATTGAACCCTACAAAGGACAAGAAGTATGACATACCATTTCTTAATATTAGATTAAAGTATTGTTTCTTTTTTCAAAAATAATTATTGTTTCTATATGTTTAGTATAAGCAAACTGATCAAAAAAAGCAAAATGTTTAATATAATAATTTTTATCTAAACTTTTAAGATCTTCATATAAGCTTAGAGTATTACAAGATATGTATATGATTTGTTCAAAGTTTTGTACAATTTGTCTTGTGCATTCATCTAAACCAGCTCTTGGAGGATCTACAAGAATGCTTGAGAAATCATATTCATCTATGTTTACATTGTTATCTTTTAGTCTTCTAAAAAATCTTTCTTTTTTATATGCTTGTGTGAATTCTTGGGCACTTAGTCTTACAAGCTTTATATTTTTTATATCATTTAATTTACAGTTTATCTTAGCTGTTTGTATAGAAGTTTTTGATATCTCTGTTGCTAGGATTTTTCTAAAATAAGGAGATAATGCCATGGTAAAGTTTCCTGAACCACAATATAGTTCACATAAATCATTAGAAAGTGTAGCATTTTTGATAATCCATTCTATCATTTTGATATTTACTTTTGTATTTGCTTGTGAAAATGAGTTTTCTTTATATATATATTTTATATCTTTGGCATTTATATTTAAAACTTCATTTATATAATCATCACTTAGAATTATTTTTTGTTTTTTACTTCTTCCTATAATTTTGATATTTAGTTTTAGCTCCAAATCTTTGGCTTTTTTTATCCATAAGGTATCTAATTTTTTATGATATATTAAAGTAAAAATCATTTCACCTTTTGTAGAGTTTAAAAACTCACAACCATAAAGCTTAAAAGACAATATATCATCTTGTAAAATATAAGATAAAAGTTTAGGCATAAGCTCTTTGATATCTGTTGATACTATATGACAGGTACTTATTTCTAAAGCTTTTTTATCAAAGTCATTCATAGCATAAGATAGTTTTAGTTTATTATCATCAGTAAAACTTTTCCAAAGTCTAAATTCAGCTTTATATCTAAAGTTTTCTTCTTCACTTTCGTATACTTCAAAATTTAAAGGTAAATATTGTTTAAATCTTATTTTTTCTATATCTATTTTATATTCTAATTGTTCCTTATATGTCTTATCATATAAGGTGCAACTTGCACACTTTCCAAAATATTCGCAATTCATTTTAACTATTCTCCTCATTTAATCTGAAATTATATAGTATTGATTATAATAAGATTATGAAAGATATATGGCAAAATGAATTACAAAAACTTTTAAACTGCGAATTTAAGACACTTTTTCCACTAGCACGAAGTATGAAAAGAAAGTTAAAATTTTATGTAGGACCAACAAACTCAGGTAAAACATATAATGCAATGTCAAAACTAAAAGATTCAAACTCAGGTGTATACCTTGCACCTTTGAGGCTTTTAGCTCTTGAAGCTTATGAAAACTTACAAAAAGATGAGTATATGGCTTCTTTAATTACAGGTGAGGAGCAAATCATAAATGAAGATGCTTCTTATGTTTGTTCTACTATTGAAATGCTTGATATTTCTATGGATGTTGATATCGCTATTATTGATGAAGTTCAATTAATAGATGATACTCAAAGAGCTTGGGCATGGCTTAATGCTATTATAGGAGTTCCAGCAAATGAAGTTATAATGACGGGATCCATTAATGCCTTAAGTGCTATTAAAAAAATAGCTTCATATTTAGAAGAAGACTTAGAAGTGATAAAACATCAAAGAAAAACACCTTTAAATTTACTTCCTTCTTTTACTTCTTTGAATAATTTAAAAAAAGGAAGTGCTTTAATAGCCTTTTCAAGGCGAGATGTTCTAAATCTTAAGCAAAAACTACAAAAAAAGTATAAAGTTTCAGTTATATATGGGAATCTATCACCAGAAGTGCGAAAAGAAGAAGCTAGGAAGTTCAGACATAAACAAAGTGATATATTAATAGCAACTGATGCTATAGCTTTAGGTTTAAATTTGCCTATTGAAACGGTTTTATTTACAAGTCATACAAAATTTGATGGATTTAGCAAAAGAAAAATCATAGTAAATGAGATTATACAAATAGCAGGACGAGCAGGACGATATGGTAAGTTTGAAATAGGTTATTTAGGAGCTTGTTCAAGAGATGTTTTAGAGCATATTACAAGTGAGTATAAAAAACCAGTTAAAACGATAAAAGCACCTTTTAGTGTAAAAATAAATGCAAAACAATTGCAAGACTTATCTTCTCATATAAAAACCAAATCTTTAAGCAAAATACTAAGATATTTTCAAAAACATATGTCTTTTGATGGCCCATTTATTGCTTGTAATATCTCATCTATGATAAGTGCTGCAAGTATAGTGGATAATGTGCGAAATTTAAGCTTAGAAGATAAGTATTTATGTGCTCAAGCTCCTATTAGTGTAAAATCTGCTTTAATTCTTAAAGCGTACGAGTATTATATTTTTTGTATTTCTATAAATAAAGTTTGTACATATAAGAACTTAAGTAATTTAAATAAAAAAAACTTAAGTCAAAAAGATTTACTTGTTGTTGAAGATGAGGTAAAAAAAATCACACTTTATTTATGGCTTTCTTATAAGTTTTCCCATTTATTTATAGATTATGAAAAAGCACTTAAAACTAGAAATAAATTAAATTTATATATAGAAAAACATTTAAAAACAAATTTAAGAGATTATAAGGCAAGACATTAAAGCCAAAAACTAGAGTCAAGACTATTATAAATATTTTGATATAATACTTATAAAATTATATCAAAGGCTTGAATCTGATGAAAACTATTACCCAAAATGACATAAAACAAAGTGTTGCTGATGCTATTCAGTATATTTCTTATTATCATCCTGAAGATTTTGTAAAATCTATGATTGAGGCTTACGAAAAAGAAAAAGGACAATCTGCTAAAAATGCAATAGGACAAATCTTAATCAACTCAAAAATGTGTGCGATGGGTCACCGTCCTCTTTGTCAAGATACAGGTTCTATTAATGTATTTGTAAAAGTTGGTTTAAATGCAAAACTAGAATTAAATAAAGAGCTTAATGATGTAATAAATGAAGGAGTTGCTTTAGGTTATCAAGATCCTGATAATACCTTAAGATACTCTATCGTTTCTGATCCCGCTGGTAAAAGAGTAAATACAAAAGATAATACTCCAGCTGTTATTCATGTAAGTGTTAATAATGGAGATACTATTGATATAACTGTTGCTGCAAAAGGTGGAGGAAGTGAAAATAAATCTAAATTTGCAGTATTAAATCCAAGTGATAGCATATATGACTGGGTTATGGAAAATGCAAGAAATATGGGTGCTGGCTGGTGTCCTCCTGGAATAATAGGTATTGGTATTGGTGGAAATCCAGAGAAGTCAATGCTATTAGCAAAAGAGTCGTTAATGAGTG
>JADGEG010000140.1 GCA_016744485.1 Arcobacter sp.
GCATTACTTTGTTTAATATCAAGCCAAGAATTTACATTGAACTGTATTTTTAAGACTGCTCCCATCTCAAATTTTTGTTTAAATTTTATAAATGAAAAAGCAAAGGATGCTAAAGATGGATTATGTCCTATTAAAAAAAGTGTATTAATATTATCAAATGTATAAGTAATCACTTCAATTAGTTCGTTTAAAAATGCTTGGTATAATACTTCATTATAATGTATGTTTTTATCATAATCTAATTCATTTGCAATTATTTGTGCTGTTTGTCTTGTTCTTTTAGATGGACTAGCTAGAATAAGGTCAGGATTAATATTGTCTTTTTTTAATTTTTTAGCAAGTTCTTCTGTTTTTTTAATACCTTCTGGTAATAAGTTTATTTCGTAATCATTAATATTTTTTATTTCTTTTTTACCATGTCTCATTATATACAATGTTTTCATTAATTTATAACCTAATATATATAATATTTTATTACAAAAGCGAAGAATCGCTTTAAACCTTTTAACTTAACCAAAGCAAAGGGAAAATAGATGATACAAAAATATACTTTAAAGTAAATATAAAACTATATACTATTTATAAATTTTTTTTATATTTTCAATTTTACTACTCATATTTAATAAAATCATATCTGCTAATACTAATGCCATCATAGCATGTGCAACGACACTACCTCTAATAGCCACACAAGGATCATGTCTGCCTTTTAATTCACAATTTACTTCATTGTTATAAATATCTACTGTATCTTGTTTTATAAAAATAGAAGGTGTAGCTTTAAAGTATACTTTTATATTTATATCATCTGCATTTGAAATACCACCTAAGATACCTCCACTTGAATTACTTTTAAAACCTTTAGAGTTTATTTGATCATTATTTTCATAAGCATTTAATGATGAAGACTTAATTCCATCTCCAATTTCTATAGCTTTAACTGCATTAATACTCATCATAGCATTTGCAATTTGAGCATCTAGTTTAAAATAAATAGGTTCCCCTAACCCAACGGGACAATTTTTAACATTTATTAAAGCTACTCCACCAACAGAATTGTGCTTAACTTTAGCACCTAAAATTGCTTGTTTTTGCTCTTCTTCTATATTTTTATCTAAAGCAAATATTTCAGAATTTAAAGAATAATCAAAATCTAATTCTTTAGCTTTAATGCCATTTATTTCATAAATTCCACTTTGAATACTTATTCCTATTTCTTTTAACATTAATTGTGCAATAGCACCAGCAGCGACTCGTGTAGCTGTTTCTCTAGCACTTGATCTTCCCCCTCCTTTATAATCCCTAATTCCGTATTTATGAAAATAAGTAAAATCAGCATGTCCTGGTCTAAACAAATCTTTAACATTTGTATAATCACGACTTTTTTGATTAGTATTATATATAATTATAGAAATAGGTGTTCCTGTACTAAAACCTTCAAAAGTACCTGACAATATCTCTATATTATCATCTTCTTTTCTTGATGTCGCATATTTATTCTTACCTGGTTTTCGCTTATTCATTTGTTCTTGAATAAAATTTTCATCAATTTTAATGCCAGCGGGTACTCCATCAAGAACACAACCAATTGCTTTACCATGACTTTCACCAAAACTTGTAAACTTAAATCTATATCCAAAACTATTCATTTAATCTACTTTCTAAAGTCTTAAGTGCTATTTTTGCCACTGCTTGTTGTGCTATTTTTTTACTCTTACCTTTTGCTATTCCGTAGGTTTTATCATTAATCCAAATAGATATTTCGAATTCTTTTTGATGATCAGGTCCTGAAGAGCTTTCAATTTTATATATTGGAATTACTCCATAATGTGCTTGGGTAATTTCTTGCAATGCTGTTTTATAATCTGAAAATAAAACTTCTAAATTAATTTCGTCATAAGAACGTTCTAATAAAACTAAAACAATTTTTTTTAAAACACTTAAACCAGATTCTAAATAAATAGCTCCCATAATAGCTTCAAAAGCATCTGATAATATAGAAGCTTTAGTTCTACCATTGTTTTTTTCTTCTGAATGAGAAATATAAATATAATCTCCTAATTTAATTTTATTTGCTAATTTAGTAAAACCAATTTCATTAACCAAAGAGGCTCTTATTTTTGAAAGTTCACCTTCATTAGCTTTAGGAAATTTTTGAAACAAATATTCACCTACAATTAAGTTTAGAACTGCATCACCTAAAAATTCTAATCTTTCATTATTGTATTGTTTTTTATAGCTTTTATGAGTAAGTGCTTCGATTATTAAGTTTTGATTTTTAAACTTATAATCCAAACACTTTTCTAAAGTTTTATAATCGTGCATTTACTTTATCCTTAGTGTGTAATATTTTATTATATCACATTTTATTGCAAAGATTGATTTCTTTGCTTTAAATCTTTAGCTAAAGTATATTGAATATCAAAAGATAAAATACTATGACAATTAGGACATCTTTGAGCAAAAATAGGATGTATATGCTTACAAGTTTTACATATAAATTCAAAATCTAAGTTTGTGTTATTGTCTTTTTCTTGTTTATTTAATAAGATCAATATATTAAATGTAAAATCATCACTAGAGTTTAAATTATTTATATATCCTTTAGCATTATATAAATGTGTTAAAAAATTATTTTTTAGCACTTGATCAAAATCTATATCGTTAAAATCCAAATACCACATAAGATCAATATATTTTAAAAAATCAAATTTTTCAATCTTATTCCATAAATTTTTTTTATTATATTGTATTAAGAACTGTACAAATAATCTTTCAATACTTTTGTGATTTTGAAATATTTTATATAAATCATTAGTTTTTTTTTCGAAAGAACTTATAGAATCATTTAAGATGATTAAGGATTTTGTAAAAATTTTATCTTTTTTAACATCTTGTCCTAATTCTTCTAGACACAAAATTATTTCATATGACTTATCATATTCATATAGTTTTTCATGAATAATTAAAAGATATTTTAATACTTTTATATTTCTTGGTGAGAACTTTAATATTTTTAAAAAAATATCTCTTGAACGTTGTAAAAATCCACCTTTAAAATAAGTCATTCCTAATAGCTCTAATAATTCCTCTCTTTTTACTTTTTCTGTTATATGTTCCAATAAAGTCAAATAAACATTTATAGCTTTAGTATAATTACCATTATGTAAAAATGTTGAAGCTAAAAGTAAAATTGAATCAAAAGGTAAATTATAAGTTTTATATAAATGTACATAATCATTTTCTTTTAATTTACCAATTTCAAATCTTCTAAGTAGTTTTCTATAATCTTTTCTTGCTTTCTTTTCTTTATACATGCTAAATGAATAAGTAAGGAATGAAATTGAAAAAATCAATATAAATATAGCAATAATGCCAAATAGTGGATCTTTATATTCTATAACCAAACTATCCACAAAAAACCTTTCTTAAAAAAATATATAAGACTAACAAATATCATTTATTATCTTAAATATTTATTTTTATTTAAAAAAAAAACTACTTTTTGTACTTTAAGTTACATTTAGTTACAATCTCAAAAAATTTATTAAGGTGTTTTATGAATAAAGAAGTTAGTAAAAAAGAGGCATTAGATTATCACCAGTATCCAAACCCAGGAAAAATTGCTATTGACACTACAACAAATCTAAATACACAAAGAGATTTATCTCTAGCTTATACGCCAGGAGTTGCTTATCCTTGTTTAGAAATACAAGAAGATCCTAAAATGGCATTTAAATACACAGCAAAAAAAAATTTAGTTGCAGTTATTTCAAATGGAACGGCAGTTTTAGGACTTGGAAATATAGGAGCTTTAGCTTCAAAACCAGTTATGGAAGGGAAATCTGTATTATTTAAAAAATTCTCTGCTATTGATTCTTTTGATATTGAAGTAGATGAAACTAAAGTTGAAGAGTTTTGTCAGGTTGTAAAAGCAATTTCTCCTACTTTTGGTGGTATTAATTTAGAAGATATAGGCTCTCCTGCTTGTTTTGAAATTGAACATAAATTAATTGAACAATTAGATATTCCTGTTATGCACGATGATCAACATGGAACTGCTATTATTACAACAGCTGGCTTGATTAATGCTTGTGATTTAATTAATAAAAAATTAGAAGATTTAAAAGTTATTGTTGTGGGTGCTGGTGCTGCCGCAATTTCTTGTGCAAGAATGTATAAAGCAGTTGGGGTACAAAATATTATTATGTGTGATTCAAAAGGTGTAATACATAAACAAAGAAATGATCTAAATAAATATAAAAAAGAATTTGCGATTGATGAAAGTATGACTAAACTAGATGCTTTTCGAGATGCTGATGTGATTTTAGGTTTATCAAGACCTGGAACATTTACTCAAAAACATATATCACTAATGGCAAATGAACCTATTATTTTTGCCTTATCAAATCCAACTCCTGAACTTTATCCAAGTGAAATATTAGAAATAAGAGATAAAGCAATTGTAGGAACTGGTAGAAGTGATTTTAACAATCAGATAAATAATGTACTTGGTTTCCCATTTATTTTTAGAGGTGCATTAGATGTTCAGGCTAAAAAAATAAATATGACTATGAAAAAAGCAGCAGCATATGCAATTGCTAATCTAGCAAAAGAACCAGTTACTAAAGAAGTAAAAGATATTTTTGGTACTGATTTATTTTATTCTAAAGAATATATTATTCCTAAACCTTTTGATAAAAGATTAATTGTTGAAGTTTCAAGTGCAGTTGCAAAAGCTGCAATTCAATCAGGTGTTTCTAAAATGCAAGATTTTGATATTCAAAATTATAAAAAACATTTAGCTACTTTAATATAAAATAATTTGAAAACTACTTTAAAATTTACAATTATCTCTTATCTTTATAGTTTTGAAACTTTTATGTCAGGATTTTAGTTTACTTTTAATTAAATTTTATGAATTTTATGCTACAATTTTTTATATTTTTTAAAAGGAGAATCACTATGTTAGATTTTATTAAAAGAAGGTTAAAAAGTGATAAGGGTGCGATTGATAAGATTTTAGTTACTTTATTATTAGTTGTTATTGGTGTAGCTGGTGTTATGGGTCTTAATACTTGGATGGATACTCAAAAAAATAAAATGACAGTGAAAGCTGACGAGACCATTGATACAGTAATTAAATAAAAAAGTTTGAGTAAAAACTTAATATATGATATTCCATATTAGTTTTTATGTATTTTCATTT
>JADGEG010000141.1 GCA_016744485.1 Arcobacter sp.
ATATTATATACTTAATAAGTATTTTATTAGTATATAAAAAGTAAATATAAAGTATATTTTATATACTTTTAAAGTGTAGTTAAATATTTAATTCTTTTACAAAATCTTTAAATTCTTTAACTGCTTTTTCATTGCTTTTTATTTCTGTTATTCCTAATCCATTTGCTACTGAATTTGAAATATCAGCTCTTTGTCTTAAAACACTTTTCATAATATTAAAATGTTTTGATTGATTAATAAAATTTTTTATATCTTTAAAATCTTTTACAATAGGATTTATATTATTTAGAATTACATTTGTTTGTATTATTGTTCCGTTCGTTTTCTCAATTTCAAATAAAATGTTTTCGTAAGTCTGTAAGCCTAAAATTTCAATAAATTTTGATGATACTGGTGTAACTAATTTATCAGCTCCCATAATAGCTAATCTATTCATTGAACTATCAAATCCCCCACTATCTATGATAATAATCTCATCTTTTATATTTTCGTGATTATTAATATAATCAATAAAGGTTTTATCATCTGAAAAAGTAATTACATTAAAATCATTTTTATTTCTAATGTTATGTAAATAAGTTAGTGTTTTTTGAACATCTAAATCAATTACAGTTACTTTTTTAGTTTTTGATAAATAGACTGCTAAATTCCAACTTATAGTGCTTTTTCCTACTCCTCCTTTTTGGTGTGACACTGTTAATATCATATAGTTTCCTTATGGTTAATATAAAGTATATAATAAGTAGTTTATATATACTAATAAAATACTTATTAAGTAGATTTTATCTACATAATAATAGCATTAAATTAATAAAAAACAAACTAATTTTTGCTATAATCTTTTAAAGGTATTTTATGGAAGAATTTTTTACATTAATTGGTTTAATTTTAGTTAATATTTTTTTTATTGCTATATTGCCAAACCATAAAGGCGGCATGAGATTTATATTACTTTCTGGTGCTTCTTTAATGTCTGTGATGATAGTTTTTGTAGTATTAATTAATGTTTTAGAATTTATATTATCAATAGAGAATTTACAAAGAATTTATAAATCTGAAATAATAATAATTTATTTGATAGTTTCTTTTATTGTTGCTATCGTTATATCAAAAAAGTTTCCTTATGGAAAAGAATCAAATAAAGTACAAACTAAAAAAGATACTCAAAAACCAAAAGAAAATAATATAAAAAATCAAAAAATCGCTAAAAATGAAGTTTCTCAAGATGATAAAAAAATTCTTGATTTATTAGATAGATTAGAAAAAATGGATTAAAAAAAGATAATATTTATTCCATATTATCTAATTTTTCAAGTAGTTCAATAATCCTTTTTTCGTTTTGTTCTGACTGCTTTATTTCTTCAATATAGCTTTCATCTTCACTATATCAATTTAAAGTATTTATAACTCTTTTTTTATCTTCTTCACTATTAAACTGAATTCAATCAATAAGATTAGAGATTTTTTTAGTAAAAAATTCTTTTGCTTTTCCATGATTTAATATTTCTAAATCTATGCTTTTATAGTCTTCTGTAGTTATTTCTCTTATGACATCATCTCAAATAGTAGCTATTATCTTTCCATCATCGGGCAACATATTTTTAAAATTATTATATAAACAGATTAAGTATAAAACATTTTATTATATTTGGCAAATATTTAATTTATTTCTTGCTCTACCTCTTTTAATAATTTTAATAATTTACTATTATTTGTACCATCTTTTTGCATATATAATTTTTGCTGTTCTTTAAGTGCATTAAAAACTTTTTGATTATTGTTTGTTTCTTCTAGTAATGCTTTAGCCCAATTAGTAGGCATAGCAAAGCCATATAATCCAATACCATTTAAATAACTTTTTAGCCTTTTATTATATGCTTGTAAATTATGTACAGGAAAAAAATCAGCTATTTTCAAAATGTTTTTTTCTGCTTCGTTAATATTTATTAAATTATTTGCTAATTTAATTTGAACCTTTGTTATATTTTTTACTTGCTCGTAAGAATATCTTTTTTTTGTTTGTTTTTCTTCTTTAATATCACTTGTACTAGTATCTTTATTTTGTAGTATTTTAAGTAATGTCAAATTTTCAATTAATATGTTTTGTAACTTTTCATTTTCAATAATCACACTTTCTTTATATGCTTCTTTTGTGTTTAATAAAATACTTTCTATAACTTCTTTCATAACTAATCCTTTTTTGTTTGAGTTAAAGAAGTATTGTGTAAGTTATATAAAACTCGATATTTTATTATCTAAAGTTATCCAGTTACTAAAAAACTCTTTTTTTAAACTCTCATTAGTTTTAAATATAAAAAAGTGTTCAAATCCTTTAAAGTCTTCTATTTCTTGTAATCTTTCAAGAGTTGCTTTTAATATGCTTTCAAACTCAAATACAATCGCTACACGGTGATTTTTTTCTAGTTTATACTTTTCTGCCCCTTTACCCTCTTCAAGTGCTAATAAGTGGTAATAAAGCTGTTTTAAAAGCTTTTTAGTATCTTTTCCATTGTGTTGCTCCATAAAAAACAAATAAGGCTTATTTTGATATAAAAATTTAATTACTATATCAGGGATTATATAGCCCCCCGTTTGTTCTATTTCAATTTTATTTTTAGCTCTTAAATTTTTGTTTGTTCTGTTATCTCCTATTTTGTCAAAATAATAATCTAAAAATAAAATATTTGTGTTGGTTTCATTAGCCCATTTATCAAGATAGATATAAAAATTTATTGTTTCAAATCTATGAAAATAATCCCTAGCAAAAAGGCTACTTGTTCCCTTTGGTAGTTTAATATCTTCTTGTTCTAAGTCTAAATTTTCAATTAAAAACTTTTGCCCTGGTATTGTCAAATAATAAAAGTCTTCTAGCCTACCTTTTCCAGGATAGACACCAAATATATTTTTTTCAATATATGGCTTACTTCTGCCCTTTAATTTTCTTAGTCTTTCATATAGCCCATTTTTATTTTTTATTATGTTAAGAGTGTGCATTTGTGATACTGTTAAATATTTATATCGTGCTAAACTCTCTAATATCTTTAATTCGCTTTCACTCATTCTTTACCTTGTTAAAAATCTTTAAATTTTGGCTCTCTAGTTTTTGTAACTGTTTCGCTTGTATCGTTCTTGTCTTTGATAATTGTATTTACCATTTGCTTATCTTTAGAGGTTTTTATCACTAATTTACTTTGTTTTGGTTTTGCATAAAATAATTCTATTAAAAAAATTTTTTTCCATATTTTTTCATTTTCATTTTTTATAAAATAATTGCTACTTAATGGAGTGTTATAAATTTTTAAAGCTTGATTTTTCCCTACTTTTACAAAAAATTCGCCTTGTTCTAGTTGCTCCAGTTCTTCAGCTGGTACTTTAATCTCTTTTGACATCTCATTTAATGTTTTATGTCCGTTTTTCCCTACTAGTTTAATATTAGTATTTGATAAAATTGCATCTTTTATTCTTGTGTCTTCTAGCTGTGTTATGAATTGATGAGCCATTGTCAAAAATAGATTATATTTTCTACTCTCTGTTAATATTTCTTCTATTGAGGGGGTTATAAAGTTTTGAAATTCATCAATAAATAAATGTGTTTTAGGTCTTAAATATTCAGGTAAATTAGCCCTTTTCAATGCTATATTTTGGATTTTAGCTACTAAAAACCTACCAAATGGTTTAATAGTTTCTTTCATTTTTGCTTTGTTTAATTTAACTATTAAATTTTTATGATTATTCATAATATCTTCTAAATCAAAAGTGCTTTTTCCAGTTGTTAAGTTTGAAAAAGTTTTATTGTTTAAAAGGGTTTGAAGTTTTAAAAATATAGCTCTTTTTGTGCTTGTTAAATTAGGCGAATAAAATCCTATTTCAAAAAAATTCTTATGGGCAAAATTTTTAGTAATTTTTCCTTTTTCTACTAAATTATGATTTTCATCATCATTCATAAAGGCTTGTAAATCATAAAGAGAGGTATTATCTAATTTTATTAGTGTTGCGATACAAGGGGTTAATAATGCTTGAGCATTTAGGCTTAAATCTCCGCTAAGCCCTAAAACTTCTTGCAATACATTTAATAATTCTTCGGTATATGTTGCCCTTTCAATTTCGTTTCCTTCAAATTCAAAAGGGTTTATTACTGGAGTTTTTTCGTTATCTAAAAATGGGTCTAAAATCAAAGTGTATAATAAAGCTGTTTTTGTCTTAAATTTAAAAGCCATACTAAAAATATTGTCCGATAAATCTCCGTGAGGGTCTATTAAAATAAAGTTTTCTATTTTTTTAATACTTTTATCTAATTTTTTATCTCTTGAAAAATAGCTCTCTTTTTGAGTTCTTAAAACTGAAAAAATTAAACTAGTCATTAAAACACTTTTACCACTTCCAGTTGTTCCAGTTATATGAGTGTGTCTATATCGTTCTTTATTTGGTATAAAAGCCTCTAGTTTTTTTTTAAGAAAAGTTTGTGGGGCTGTATAATAATCGAATATAAAATCCATATAGCTTTCTTTAGTGGGCTTATATGGTTTATCACTATTCTTTTTGTAAAATGTTTCGTTGTCCTCCTTTTTTGCTTCATATACCTTTAAAAAAGATTTATAAGATTTAATATATTTAGTATTGATAAAATTTTGTAGTTTTTCTTTATAATGCTCTGTTTTTAATATCTCTTTACCATTAATATAAAAATAACTTTTAGTTCGTTGTATTAAGTCATTTTCTTTCTCTTTTATTTGTCTTTGAAGTTCTTTTATAATCTCTAATTGTAGCTCTGCTTTGTTGTTATACAAGTCAAATAAAAGCTCTTTTCCTCGTTTGTTATACTGTAAATTATAATAATAGAAATGCCCTATATAAAAATTATCTCCTATGTTGTATTTTTCAATTATAGGCTCTGTTTTATGTTCCTTATATCTAACATTATAATTTTTTAATCTTTCTATATTTTCGCTAACTTCTGCATAAAAATCTAATACATTTCTTGTTGTTTCAGGTTCTAATAAAGTGATAATGCTTTCGTTTGGTTTTTCTTCTAAAAAGTCAAAGTATTTAAGGTTTAAAGCATTACAAATTTTTTGTCTATCTGTCAAAAGTTCCCCTAGTGTATCAATAAAAATCTATATGGCAAATTTTAATTAGTAATATAATATATAATAC
>JADGEG010000142.1 GCA_016744485.1 Arcobacter sp.
ATTTAAAACAAATATCAATATTTCAATAGGTTGTGATAAAGAATGTACATATTGTATAGTTCCAGCAACAAGAGGAAAAGAAATATCAATACCACCTGAAATGATAATAGAACAAATTAAAAAAGATGTGCAAAATGGTGCAGTTGAAGTCATGCTTTTAGGTCAAAATGTAAACTCTTATGGAAGAAGATTTTCAGATCAGAGAAAAAAAATATCATTTACAAAACTTTTACAAATGATATCTCTAGTTGATGGTTTAAAACGAATTAGATTTACTTCTCCTCATCCTTTACATATGGATGATGAGTTTATTGAAGAATTTTCTTCAAATCCTAAAATTTCAAAATGTATTCATATGCCACTACAAAGTGGTTCAACTAAAGTACTAAAATCTATGAAAAGAGGTTATAGTAAAGAATGGTTTTTAAATAGAGTTGAAAAAATTAAAAATTTAGTTCCAAATGTAAGAATTACAAGTGATATTATTGTAGGTTTTCCAAATGAAAGCCATGAAGATTTTTTAGATACAATAGATGTTATGCAAAAAGTTAAATTTGATCAAATTTACAACTTTAAATATTCACCAAGACCAAATACAGTAGCTCTTAAACTAGAACATCAAGCAATAGATGATAAAATTGCTTCAGAGCGACTAACACAAGTAATTGAACTACATAAAACTCACCAAGTTGATTTAATGCACTCCAATGTTAATAAGATAGTAGATGTTTTATTTGAAAACTTAAAACCAAATGGTGAAATATCTGGATTTACTGATAATCTTTGTCAAGTTTTTGTAAAAGGTAGCGATGAGCTTTTAGGTAAAATTGTGAAAGTAAAGATCATAAGTGCAAGTAGAACTTCATTAAAAGCAAAAATACTTAAATTATGAAAAATGTTAAAATATATATTCTTATAAATATCATGCCATTTTTTTTGCAATTGGTTGTAAGATTTGTGTATTTAACATCAAAAAAAAGATTTCATCATTGTGTAGATATAAAAGACGAATCTTTACTTGTCGCTATGTGGCATGGAGATTTATTGATGCAAGCATTAAACTATAGAAAATTTAGAAAAAATGGAAAAATAAAAGTAATTGTAAGTCAACATAAAGATGGAATAATTATTAGAAAAGTTTGTAAATATTTAGGTGTTTTAGATATTCAAGGTTCTTCTTCAAAAGGTGGAATACGAGCTTTATTAAATGCAATGAAAGAAATTCAAAAAGGTGTTGATGTAGCAATAACTCCTGATGGGCCAAGAGGTCCTAGGTTTTCTGTAGCTAAAGGCATAATTGCTATTGCTCAAAAAACAAATACACGAATTATTGCATTAAATTCTATTCCTTCAAGATATTGGAAATTAAAATCTTGGGATCAATTTGTTATTCCTAAACCTTTTGGAATAATCGATTTTTATATTTCTGAACCATTTAGTATTACAAATCTAAATTTGGCTGATTCAAAAGAATTAATTAAAAATAAATTATTAATGAATTCTTTAAAGTAAAGTTTGATTAGCTTATGTTAAATAAAGATTTTTTATATCTAAATGCACTTCAAAATAATGTACAATTGAAAATTACTTATAAAAAAATTATAAATAAAACTCCTATAAAAACACAACATCACACATATTTAACAAAAAATGATATTTTAGAAAAAAACATTGCACAAAAAATAAATTCATTAACAAAAAATATCGATTATGTATACATTACAACACTATTAATTGATGATGAAACAAAACTAATACACAAAACACAATTATCAAAATTTAACAATCAAGATAAAAATTACGAGATAATTAAATTAAATAATGATTATAATATTGCTGTACTAAAAACTAGATTATTTGAAACAAAAAATTATTTTAAAAAAATAGGTATTGATTATATATATTCTGCTTTTCATATTTTAGATTTATATGTAGAAGAAAATATTTGTTCAAATGAACTATTAATTCTTACTTTTAATACAAAAGCATTTATCTTTATATTAGATGAAAAATCTAATATAATATTTAGTAAAATTATTACTTTTACTGGATTTGAAGATATAAAAACAACAAAGTTTTACGATAATGATATTTTAGGTCAAAAACTTTTTGATGAAATTTATTATTTAGAGTTTTCTTTGATGTTAAAAAGTACTATTGAAGAGTTTTATAAAAATAAAAAAAATACTTTTATAGAAAAAATTTCTATTTTATATACAATAAAACATTTTAATGATGAGCAAATAATGCAAATGTCTGAAGAGTTAATGATAAATATTAATTATAATTATCTAAATATTGATGAAGAACTTTTTAAACTAACACAATACAAAAATGCAAAAAAAAGTTTTATAAAAACTAGAAAGAAGTACAATACAAAACTTAATAAAATATTTATAAATACTTTTATTGCTATTATAATGTTTTTATCAATTTATATTTTTATTTCAATTGCCAAAGAAAACATACCTGAAGTCAAAAAAGAATCTATAAATAAAAGTATCGTACATACTGTACAATTACCAGACCATATAGATAAAAATGAAATAATAGCACAAAGAATACTTAAATCTTTAGAAATAATTCCTTACAATGTTTTATTAAAAGAGTTATCTTTAAAATCTAATAGTTTAAAGCTAGTTACTAATTTATTAAATGAAAATATTTTTATAAAAACAATGAAAACAAAATTTTTAGAATCTTATGAAATTAGTCATATTTATATTGACTATACAGAGAAACCAGTTTTAAAAGCAGTCATTACAAATGAAAATTTCAAAAATAAAAAATTATCTAAATTAAAAAATTATAAAGATATTTATAACAAAGATGAATTTATACCAATAATAACAGTTACTGAACAACTAAAGATGCTATTTCCAGAAAATACAGTCATAAGCTTTAAATCAAATTTTAAATCAAAAATCATTACTTTTAATTATGCAGTTAATATGTTAATTAAAACTCCTATGGAATTTTTTGAAATCATTAATACTTTAAATAATGAATTGTATTCTATTAATATTACATATCCGTTAAATTTTGTAAAAACACCTGATGGTATTGATGTAGAATTTACTTTACAATTCCATCAGTTAAGGTGATGATATGTGTAAATAAAAATTTAGTATATTAAAGTGGTTTAGTTTTTTTTAATAAAATCACAAGATATTTTGAAGACCATAATATTAATGCAATTATTAGCAAAAGAGAAGATAAATTAATAAAAAAAATATAATCAAAATTAAAACTAGAAAATATGGTTTTATTAAGTAAAAAGTTTCCTTGAAAATTTAAACTAAAAGATGCAAAGATTCTAAACAATGCCACAAATTGAATAAAAATAAATAAGAATATAGTGAAATTATTCGCATAAGGCATACGCCCTGAGTGTCCTAAGACTACTCTTGTTCCAAAACCCATTAAAACACCTACAAATAAACCAAGAGCGATAGTATGAATAACAACTTTTTGGAAAATAAAATTTAATTCAAATATACTATTAAGAGATTCTAAAATAGACATAAAAAATGCAAAAGGAATCCAATATAAAGAAATATACAATATCCACATAATAGCACTCACTTTAAATATAGGCATTTCCCATTTTATAAATTCTCTTGTAAAAAGAATAAATAAAGGAATATCAGCTACTAAATTCAATTTAATTGGAAAAAAAGTTAATAGAATAACTTTTAAAAACAATAAGGCAAATACAATTTCAAGTAAATATTTACTTTTATTTATCATATATCCTTGTACTTTTGCTGATGTGAAAAATGGTACCATTCTTTGTCCTATAACAAAGATTATAGAAAAAACAAATAAATAAAATCCTATATTAATAGATAAATATTTTAATAAATAAGAATAAGTAAACTCAAGAAACGATAATAAATATAACAAATTAGCAAAAATACCACTTGCAAATGCTATTAAAATCCACTTTGTATCTTTTTTCATTTGTACTATACTTTTTTTATGAATATTATATAAAATGTTAAAACTAAGAACTTGTCCTATAAATGTAATAATCATAAATAATATATATATATCTAAAGAAAATATCAAAGATAACAAAAAACCATAAGAAGATACAAAATAAAATAAAAAATTTGTCATATATATTTGTGGTTTTATTTCTGCTTGACTTAAAAATTTTGGAAAAACTACATACAAAAAACCCAAAAAGAATTGACTAAAAACAATAAATATCATACTATAAGCATGATATATAAGAATTGAAGTATCTAATACTAAAATACTTGAGTATGAAAAGAAAAATACTAAGATAAATAAAATAAATAAAATAAGACCATTTGTAAAAAATGGCTGATGAGCCTGAGATGAAAAATTTTTATACCAAGAAAGAAACATATTTTCTCCAAATTATTAAATATAACAAGATACTATAAAAATAGTACCTCATCTTAATTTGGATATTTTATCAAAATGTATTAATCAAAACCTTGATTATTGACAAGTTCCTCAACAAGAAATAGATGAAGCTTGTTTACAAGCATCTAATGCAGCTTCATAGTTTGGTTCTTCTGTTATTTCTGCACATATATCTTTATATGTAATCATTCCAGATGGATTAATCACAAATATTGCTCTACACATAACACCAGCTAATGCACCATTGGCAATAAGAACTCCATAAGCATTTGCTAGAGCTTTTTTTCTAAAATCAGATCCTATTGTTAAGTTTTCTATACTCTCAGTAGTACAAAATCGTCCAGTAGCAAATGGTAAATCCATAGAAACAATAGTGATTTTACAATTTTCAACTTTTGCAGCTTCTTCATTGAATCTTCTAGTTTCAGCAGCACAAACAGGAGTGTCTAATGATGGTACTATAACTAAAAGTTGAGTACAACCTGTTTGTCCTCCAACTTGTATGTCTGATAAATCTTTTCCCACAACAGTTACGATAGGTGCCACATCTCCTACATTAAGCTGTATTCCTTCTAAATTAACTGTATTACCTTTTAGCATAGTTGTTGCCATATTTTTCCTTTATGTAAATTTCCTCATTATATTAAAATATTATAATATGCATCTTAAACAATCTAATACTTATTAAAAATAATTTGTAAATTTATTATATATTCATAAAATAAATATACAATTTAAATATAAAGGGGTAAGTT
>JADGEG010000143.1 GCA_016744485.1 Arcobacter sp.
TTTCTTTTATATTTTATTCTAATTTTAGGAATAAGAATATTAAATTAAGTGGTTTGTTTTTATAGGGATATTATATTAATTGCAGCACTACTTTTTTAACAAAATTATTTAATATAAAAAATTTTTGCATAAATAATTTAATCTTTAAATTAAAAACTCTTTAGTCGCGTTGTATAAAGCTTCAATGTCAGTTTTACCAATAAAACCATCAACACCTATCTTGTTCATTTTATTCTTAACTGCTGTGGTTGTCATAGAAGAATTTACAATAATTGGAATATCTTGATATTTACTGTTAGATTTAATATACTGTGCAACTTGATAACCATCAGTTATTGGCATTTCAATATCAGTTATAATTAAAGCAATATCACCTTTATTTAATTCTTCAACTCTTTTTATAAGTTCAGCTCCATTATTAAATATTTCATATTTTGCTTTTGTTTTTTTAAAAAACTTAGTTAATACTTCTCTTGCTACTCCTGAATCTTCAGCAGCTAAAATTAATTTAGAATTTTCAAATGGTTCTTCAATATATTTATCAAAAGTTGCTTCTCCGTCATCTGTCCAGTTTAAATCTTTTAATAACTGCTCAGCATTAAATACTGTACATAATTCATCTTTATCATCAACTTTAACATAAGTTGTATAAGTAACTTTAGAGTTTGTTTCTTCTGAATGTCTTAATTCATCAGTTGTTTTTTCTACAATATCAAGCATGTCTTTAATTAAAAAACCAATTTTTTTATTATTAAATTCAGTATAAATAATTAATTTATATTCATTAGTTTCTAATGTCTTATGACCTAACCAAGCATCTAAGTTTATTAATGTAACAGGTTCTTTTCTAATAGTTGCAATTCCTGCAATTACATTAGTACTTGTAGGTGTTTCATTAATTTTAACCTCTTCTGTGATAATAAAAGCTTTGACTTTTGCTATATTAATAGCATAAATATTATTATGTCCTGTATAAAAAACAGCTAATTGTTGAACATTTCTTAAATGTCCTTGTGTCATCTGTTCAACACTATTAATTCCACCCATATAACATCCTTTTTTTCTATATTTAATGATTATATATTTATTTGACTTTAAGTAACTTTAAGTTATTTTTTTATTTTTTAATAAATTTTGTATAGTAATTGAAGCCATCATAAAACCAAAAGAACCTGTGACTCCTTGAAAGCTACCTTTTTCTACACAAGAAGCCAACTCAGATGAAAAAATTACTTTAAATTTTTTATTGAATCCTTGTTCTTTTAATTTAGTTCTAATTTTTCTAATAAATGGATCATTATATGTATCCCAAATAGATTTATATTCTATCTTAGAAGGATCTATTCTTTTTGCACTTCCACTAGTTGTAATAACTTTTTTAAAATATTTTTTTATTAAATGAACTTTTGGATTTATGTCATCAATTGCATATAATATATAAGCATAAGAAGAAAAATCAAAATTATCAATCCAAGTGTCTGTAACTTTTTGATTAATAATTTTTATTTTAGGATATTTTTCTTTTAAAACCTCAACTTTTATTTTTCCAATATGTCCATGACTTCCCAATTGTCTATTCATATTGGACTCTTCATAAGTGTCAAAATCTACAATAGTAATATTTGTAATTCCTGTATTATATAAAGCATCAAGAGCAAAACTTCCAACCCCTCCAACACCTAATAAAATCAATCTTGTTTTTTTAAATATTTCAAAATTATCATTATTAAATAATTTTTTAACTCTATCATATTTCATTTTCAACTACTCTTTTACTATTTTTTGATATTATACCACATATAATAAAAATTAAGAAAATGGAGGCTTAAATGGAAAAAGAACCTATGACAAATAGTGGTTATATAAAAATAACAGCAGAATTAGAGTTTTTAAAAAAGCAAGAAAGACCTCACACTGTCATTAATCTAGAAGAAGCTAGACAATTAGGTGATTTAAAAGAAAATGCAGAATATCATGCTGCAAAAGAAAAATTAGCTTTAATAGATATTCAAATAGCAAAAATTGGTTCTGTTATTTCAAAAGCTATTATCATAGATCCATCAACTCTTTCTCATACAAGAGTTAGTTTTGGTTCAACAGTGCAACTACTTGATATCAAATCAGATGAAGAATTTACTTACTCTATCGTTGGTGGAGTAGAATCAAATGTAAGCAACGGTTTAATATCTTTTAATTCACCCTTAGCAAAGGAAATTTTAGGCAAAGAAGAAGGTGATGATTTGATTGCAAATTTACCAAATGGAAAAAAACATTACGAAATTTTAAATGTTTATTATAAGGACTTAGAGCTATAATGAATGTAGCAATTATTGGAGCTAGTGGTTATACTGGTTTAGAATTAATTAAACTTTTAATAAACCATCCTACATTTAAAATAAAATATATAGCAAATTCTACAGGAGAAATAAATGTACAAGATTTGCATCCTTGTTTAAAAGATCTTATTAATATAGAAGTTTCAAAAGCAAATGCTAAAGATGTGTCTTCACATGCACAACTGGCATTTTTAGCTCTTCCGCATAAAACATCTATGCTTTTTACAAAAGACTTGCTAAGATTAGGTGTGAAAGTTGTAGATTTATCTGCTGATTATAGATTAGATTTAAATACCTACGAACAGTTCTATTGTAAGCATGAAGATAAAAACAATATTGATAAAGCAATTTATGGTTTACCTGAATACTTTAAAGAAGATATTAAAAATACAAACTTAATAGCAAATCCTGGTTGTTATCCAAGTGCATCTTTATTAGCACTTTTACCATTTATAGATTATATTAATACAAATATACCTATTTTTATAGATGCAAAGTCTGGTGTTAGTGGTGCAGGTAAAAATCTAAGTAATATTACACATTATGGACATATAAATGAAAATTGTTTTTCTTATAATCCATTTCAACATAGACATATGCCAGAAATACAAGAAAAAATAAAAGTTATTAAAAATACAGATGTTCTTATTAATTTTGTTCCACATTTATTACCAATAACAAGAGGAATGTTAGTATCCATCTATGCTACATTAAAAAATGATAAAGTTGATATTGATTTTAATAAAGTATTAGAAAAAACTTATGAAAATAATGAATTCATTAGAATAAGAAAAAATCCTGTTGATATTAAATCAACTTCTGGTACAAATTATTGTGATATATTTGTAGCACAAAATAATAATGCTTTATTTATTTCTTCCTCTATTGATAATTTATTAAGAGGAGCATCTTCTCAAGCTTTAGTGAATGCAAATTTAATGTGTGGATTTGAAGAAAATGTAGGCATACCAAAAATAGCTTATGTCCCTTAAGATAGAAACAAATGCTATTTTTGTAGCAGATGCCCATTATAATGAAAAAAATCTTGAGTTTTTATTTTTTCTAAAGCAAGTAGAAAATAAAAAAATTATTACAAAACAGATATTTCTAATGGGTGATATGTTTGATTTTTTAAGCTATGAAACTAAATACTTTATAAAAATCAATAAACATGTGATTGAACTTTTAAATAAATTATCTAAAAAAATTGAAATAATATACTTAGAAGGGAATCATGATTTTAATCTAAAAAAACTATTTCCTAGTATATTTGTAATAAGAAGACAAAAGCAGCCTTTAAACTTAAAACTTAATAATCAAACTATATCTATATCTCATGGTGATAAATTTGAAAATTTTATATATAATATTTTTTGTATGATAATAAGAAATAATATATTTTTAAATATTTTAGAAATTTTAGATGTTAATAATATAATCTCTAAAAAAATTAGCTATAATCTAATGAACAAACATATATGTGTAAAAATGTCGAACTTTGATGAATTTGCAAAGAAAAGAACACTTAATTATTCTAGTGATATCATAGTTGAAGGTCATTTTCATCAAGGTAAAATATATAAAACAAAAAATAAACTTTATGTTAATGTACCGTCTTTATCTTGTGATAAAAAATACTTTGTATTACACAATAATGAGTTTAAGGAAAAAGTATTATGAATTTACCTTTAGTTATTATTCTTGTAATTTTTATATCTATTGTTTTAATGCTTATTATTTCAAAACCTAAAAAGAAAATAGTAAAGCAAAAAATAAGACAAGATATTAATGAATCTTTACCAAATGTTTACAAGATTAATTTACCAAAGCAAATTAATAAAATCAACGACAAAGAAATCACAAATATAGCAAAAAAAGTATATGATATTTTTTTAAAGTTTTCTTATAAAGATTTAGATCTAGTAAAATTAGATAAAAAAGAATGGCATACATGGCAAGTATCTATTTTACTTATGATGTATAAACATAATAAGGATTTATATATTCCTAAACCTGAATTTATTTTTCATAAATTTTTCATAAATTCAAGCGATGAACAAATCAAAACAATGATGAAAAGCATTTTAAAAAAATATAAAATGCAAGTTAATATTTTATATTCAAGAGATATATTATCTAAAGAATTTATTTGGACAAGTAGAGATATGTCAATAATTTTTTATTTTTTGTCTAAATATAAAACTTATAAAAAATAAATCTGAAAGTATCAAAAATCAAATACCATGGGGTCTAACAAACTTTAAAGTTTATTTTTTCTTAAAATAAATAAATAGTAATATATAAATTTATATTTTTTTGAAACTATAGACTAGTATCTGAAGTGAGGGGCGATGTCGATAGTCGTATGTAAATATTCGCCTTTTATAGTTTCTAAATGAGAAACTTAAAAGCTCGAATAATCGCCATGATAGCTTTGCTCCTCTGTTTTGTTATCTGTTTAAATTAAATCTTTATGGTCTTTATATGTATATTCTCTCTTATGCTTTGATATTTTTAATTTTTTTTCAAGCTTTATTAATTTTAATTCAATTTCTTTTTTATTTAAGAATTCAAAACTATCAAAATTCATTTTGTAACATTAAATTTATTTCTTCAAATCTAGCAGGTGATAAATTTTCTAAATATCCATGTGATCTTGTTCTATTATATAGCAATATGATTTCAAGCTTATGATTAAATTAAACTAACACATTGATTTGCTAATTCTTTAGAATTTGAATTGTTTATATTTGTAAATAAATCAA
>JADGEG010000144.1 GCA_016744485.1 Arcobacter sp.
GTTATATACTATTCTTATGTTGAATTGAAACTTATTATTTTTAATATTCACTTTTAATAAGTATATTTTAAACTTTGGTTTAAAAAAAATATTATGTACAATTTTTTATATACACACCGTACTTGTAGTTTATTTGTTATAATTGTGATATACTTTTTGCTAAAAAGGTTAGTAATATTATGATTAATATTCCCATAATAAGTATATTTAAGAATAGCTTATTTAGAAAAATATTTACAATCTTATTTATAAGCATATCTTTAGTTTTACTGATTTTTGCAATGCAAGCAGTAAATCTACAAAAAAATTCTCTTATTGATTCTTTACGCTTAGAAGCTAAAAGTATATGTGATGAAGTTATTTTTTATAATAAAGAAAATATAGTAATTGATGATCAAATTAATATTTTAGAACAAAGTTATGATTATGTACAAGAAAACTCAAAAATATTAAGATTAATAATTGCTAAAACAAATACAGATGCTATAAAAATAGAGCAAAATAAATGGTCTATTATAGAAGAACATCAACATTCAGAAAAAGAATACAATCAAAAATTACAAAAGCATGATATTATCGTAAATAAAGAAGGTAAAAAAGTTTTTTATTATGAATATCCTATTCAATTATCTTTAATTCATAAAGGTTGGATTTATTTGAGTTTATCTCTTAAAGAATATGATACAAGATTAGAAGCAGTTAATAATCAATTATTATTTTTAGCAATGATTCTCTTTGTTGTTGTAATTTTAATTTCATATTTCATAGCCAAAACATTTTCAAAACCTATTATTAAGCTAAATGAAGCATCAAAACAAATTGCACAAGGAAATTTATCTTTAAGAGTAGATATTGATTCAAATGATGAAATTGGTAAATTAGCTAAAACTTTTAATACTATGCTTAATAATTTAGAATACTCAAAAAAAGAACTCATTAAATCACATAATGAATTAGAATATAGTGTTAAATTAAGGACACAAGAATTAGTAGATGTTAATATTCAATTACAGTCTAAATCAATTCAATTAAAAGAATTAAATGAAAACTTAGAGCATAAAGTTGAAGAAGCAGTAAAAAAACAACAAGATCAAGAACAAATTTTAATTCAACAGTCAAGATCAGCTGCCATGGGAGAAATGATAGGAAATATTGCACATCAATGGAGACAACCATTAAATATATTAGGATTAATTATTCAAAATATTAATTTTTCTTATCAAATAAATGAATTAAGTGATGAGTTTATGAATAATGCTGTAACTAAAGCAAATACTCTTACAAATAATATGTCAAAAACAATTGATGATTTTAGAAACTTTTTCCAACCAAATAAAGAAAAAAAATCTTTTTTATTAAATGAAATTGTAAAAAAATCTTTAATATTAGTTGAATCACCATTTTCTTATCATAATATTAAATTAATAGAAAAAATAGAAAAAACAAAAAATGTTTATGGTTTTCCAAATGAATTTTCTCAAGCATTAATTAACATATTAAATAATGCAAAAGATGCTTTAGTTGAACATAATATAGACGATTCAACTGTCATAGTAAGTGTATTTAATGATCACAAGTTCGGTTATGTTACAATACAAGATAATGCTAAGGGTATAAAAAAAAACATTATTAGTAAAATTTTTGATCCATATTTTACTACAAAAAAAGATGAAAAAGGTACAGGAATTGGTCTTTATATGTCTAAAATAATTATTGAACAAAATATGCAAGGAAAGTTAAATGTTAAAAATAGTTCTAATGGGGTACTATTTACTATTAAAATACCACTTGACAAGGGATATAATATATGTTAAATAATTCATATGATATTGATAAAACATTATTATGGAATTTAACTGTTTTGTATGTAGAAGATGAGAAATTAATAGCAGAGGAAGTTTATTTTTTTTTATCTAAGTATATTAAAAATATACATATTGCATATAATGGAGAAGAAGGAGAAAAACTATACCATAAAATAAAACCAGATATTATCATAACAGACATTCAAATGCCTAAACAAAACGGTTTAAAAATGATAGAAAAGATTAATAATAAAAATATACCAGTTATTGTAACAACTGCCTTTAGTGATGTTGAGTATTTTGTAGAAGCCTTAGAACTCAATATTAATAAGTATGTTATGAAACCTATTGATTTAAAAAAACTTTTAGAAGATATTCAAGAGTGTATAACTATTAGTAATATAAAAAATGAGCTCTTTAAACATGATAACTTAGTAAATATAGTAAATACCAATATCCTTTTATCAATAACCAATACAAAGGGTATAATTATTGAAGTAAGTGATGCTTTTTGTAATTTTGTAGGTTATACAAAAGAAGAAATTATTAATAAATCTCATGCAATATTTAAATATAATAAAACCCCTAATTCTTTTTATAAACATTTATGGAGTTCTATAAAAAATGGGAAAATTTTTGAAGGAGAAATTCAAAATCTTAAAAAAAATGGTGAAGTATATTTTCTAAATATTAGAATCACACCTATTTTTAAAGGTAAACAAATTATTAATTATATAGCAATAGGTGAGAATATTACAGATAAAAAAAAATTAGAGCTATTAGTAATGGAAGATGATTTAACAAAATTATATAATAGAAGACATTTTAATGAAATTATAAATAAAGAAACTAGAAGAATTAAAAGAAATCAAGGTATTTTACATATGTTGATAGTAGATATTGATTATTTTAAAAAATATAATGATACTTATGGTCATCCAAAAGGAGATGAAGCTTTAAAAATGGTTGCAAATATTTTTAAAAAATCTATGTCAAGAGTTAGTGATTATGCTTTTAGATTGGGAGGAGAAGAGTTTTGCTTAATTTATACAAACATGACTAAAAAAGATTCTATACAATTAGCACAAAAAATTGTCAAACATATAGAAGATTTAAAAATTAAACATAAAACAAGTATTATTTCTAAGTATTTAACCATATCAGCTGGATTAATGATTCAAAATTCATCAAATATAGATGAAAAACTTTTATATAAAAATGCAGATGAAGCTTTATATTTAGCAAAAACAAATGGTAGAAACAAACTTGTTGTTTCTAAAGACTGTATAAAATGATGAAAGTTTTATTACTTGAAGATGATATAGCTCTTAGTGATATTCTACAAGATCATTTGATTCATAAAAAATTTAATGTTACCTTATGTAATAATGGACAAGAAGCTTTGGAGTCTTTGGTTGAAGAAGTATTTGATTTTGCAATTTTAGATATTAATACTCCTATTATATCTGGACTGAAAGTATTAAAAACTATTAGAAATGAATATAAGATTAAAGTACCAATTATTATAATAACTGCATATCACGATACAAAATATTTAAAAGAAGCTTTTGAGAATGAAGTTGATGATTATATTAAAAAACCATTTGATTTAGAAGAACTTGATCAAAGAATAAATAGTTTATGTCGACATTTTTTTATAGAGCAAAAAAATAGTATAAAAATTGATGAGATTCTTTTTACTCCACATGAATGCCAACTCTTAATTAATAAGCAAAGAATTTTCATAGCTAAAAAAGAAAGAGATATATTAAAATATTTTATTACACATAAAAATAGAGTGATTTCAAGTGAAGAATTATTGCAAAATATTTGGCAATATAGTGAACAGCCAAGTGATGCAACAATACGAGTTTATATAAAAAACTTAAGAGAACTATTAGGTAAAGATAGAATTGTTACAATTAGATCACTTGGATATAAATTTGAACAAAAATGAAAAAAAATCACTTTTTAGTTTTTTACTAATATATGCAGGTTCAACTGTGTTAATGCTAGGAGTATTGTTATATTCTTATTATATAAATGAACTTCAAGCACTAGATACACACTGTACAATACAAATGCAAAGTGCTGCAAATAAGATAAGAGGTGATATTTTAAAAGCTTATATGGATAAAAAAACATTTAATCCAAGTAAATTAAAAGAAAACTCTATGCATTATGGTTTATTTTCCAAGGATAAAAAGAAGATTTATTCTAATTTATTTAATAAGAATTTAAAATTTAATAATACATCTTATTTTAATGATACACATTCTTTTCATATTTCAACAATAGATGAGAATATGGGTATAAATATAAAATATATTATAATAGAAACAGATCAGCTGCCAAATGATGTTAAAGAATTAAAACTTATTATGATTAGTATTTTAATATTTAGTAGCATTTTTATTATTTTTATTGGTTATTTTTTGGCAAAACTTTTACTAAAACCAATAAGAAACAAATTTGAAGTACTTGATAATTTTATAAAAGATAGTGCCCATGAATTAAATACTCCTGTTTCTATTTTATTAGCCTCAAGTTCAACATTAAAACAAGGTAGACATGAAAAGAAAATGCTTAAATATATTATAAGTAGTGCAAAACAAATATCACACATTTATAACGATATACACTTTTTAGCTTTTGATGAAAAAAATATCTCCTTAGATGAAATTATAAATTTAGATGAATTAATATATGAATGTATTGATTTTTATAAAGATATTGCACTTATTAAGAATATAAAAATTATTACAAAATTAGAAAAAACTATTATTTTAATAGATAAAATGAAAATGCAAAAAATACTTAATAATCTACTATCAAATGCAATTAAATATTCGAAAAAAAATGGACAAATTATCATTAGTATTAAAGATAATACTTTAAGTATACAAGATTTTGGGATTGGTATTAAACAAGAAGATCAAAAAATGATATTTAAGCGTTATAAAAGAGGAGATAATAATGAAGGTGGTTTTGGTATTGGGCTTGATATAGTTTCAAAAGTAGTTAAGGAGTATAATTTAACTTTACATCTTAATTCTAAACTTCAGAAGGGTTCAACTTTTTTAATTGATATTAAGAATATATTGAAATAAAAATCAATGACAAGGCAAGTTGTTAATTGTTAAGTTAGGGACTGTTCAATAATCTGTGTCAGCATCTAGTAA
>JADGEG010000145.1 GCA_016744485.1 Arcobacter sp.
TTATAAATTTTTTAAAAGATTGAATTTTTTTCATTTAAATGCCATTTTCTAAAAATTAACTTCTACTTTATCACATTGTTCTTTATTTAATTCATCTTTTGAATATTGTTTCAAAGCATCACTATTATAAAAAAATAATAATAATTCTTTATCAATTTCATTATTATTAGCCATTTTAAATAATATTGCAAAAACTTCAGATAGTTTTTTAGCTTTTTTATAAGGTCTATCACTAGAAGTTAAAGCTTCAAATATATCAGATAAAATCATTATTTTATCTTTTAATGTTAAATCTTTATCACTTAATCCTCTTGGATAACCTGTCCCATCTAATTTTTCATGATGATTAGAAGCTATATTTAATACATCAGAGTATTTTTTAGGGAAACTAAGTGTTGACAACATTTCAAAAGATAATGTGGCATGATGATTCATAATGTGTTTTTCTTCACTAGTTAAAGTTCCTTTTCTAACTGACAAATTATAAATATCTTCTTTTATTAATAAAGATTCTTTTTTAGAGTTTTTAATATAAGAATATTTTGAAATTTTTTCTATTCTAGATATATCTTCATCATTCATAAATTCTGTTCCAATATTTGTTTTTCTTAAAAATATCATATCATCATTAATTTCATTTATTTTATTAATATAGTCTTCTTTTGAAATTTTATTTTTTAAGCATAAAATTTCGTAATCTTTTTTCAAGTTTTCAAATTTTTCTTCAATTAAAGTGATTTTATCATTTATTCCTTGTAGTTTTGTAGCTTTGTCCATTACATATTCAGGAATAGATATTTTACCAATATCATGTACCCAAGCTGCTAATTCTATTTGTTTATAGTCATTTTCTGTAAAGTTAATATCTTCATATATATTATTATTATTATTAATAGATTGAGCTATTAAGTTCGATAAAGTAGAAACTTTTTCTATATGATTCATAGTATAAGGTGATTTCGCATCAATTGCTTTTGCAATAGTTTTAATAAAATCATTTAAAAAGTTTTCTAAGCTAAGAATTAATTGAGTGTTTGTTAGTGCCATAGCAGCTTGTGAAGATAAAGCTTTTACAATTTTTTCATCAAACTTATTAAAAGATACTCTTTTATTATTATTAATTTTATTAATTAGTTGCAATACTCCAATAACTTCATTTTCATGGTTTATTAAAGGAATTACTAACATAGATTGTGATCGAAAGCCTGTTTTTTTATCAAATGCAATTGTTCCATCAAAAGTATATTCTTTTGTATCATAAACATCTAAAATATTAATAATTCTTTTTTCTTTTGCACAAACAATTGCTACCATTTCATCATTAGATTTTCCATTAGCTAAATTGAAAGGTAAAGGTTCCCAAGTTAATGCATTTTTAGTCCCACCCATAAATATTTTTAAAGGGTCATTTTGAACAACTGTAAATTCTAAATATTTATTATTTTTTGACTTAATATATAAACTTCCAGCTTCACACTGTGTAACTTTTCTAGTTAAAGATAATATCATTTCATAAAGTTTATCTTTATTTGTTTGGGATGATAGAGCAAAATTTATATCCATAATATCTTCAAACATATCTTCTGTTATTAAAGTTCGTTCAACTCTTCCTGACTTAATATGTATTAAATCTTTATCTTGTAAAAAATTATCAGTACTAGAAATAATTTTAAATTTTATTATTTCTTGTTTTATTTTATTAACATATAAAGGTTTCATATGATATATAAAAATATTAAGATCTTTTCTTTTTAGTTTTTTAATTTCTTCATTTAATAATTTAGGGGTTAAATGTTTACTTTGCAATGCTAGTTTATCCATATTAGATGAGAAAGAGCATTCAATAAATAATGATTTTAACCTTATATCATGATTTAATTCATTCCATAGTTTATCATTAATATAGGTATCTCCACTAATTAAACATCCCAAATTATTGCTTATTATAGAATAAGCAAAAGAACCTTTATCGTGATTTGCATGTATAGCTTTTATTTCATACTTTCCTATATTTATAATATCATTTTCTTCTATGATTTTATAAATAATAGATTTTTCAATACCATTAAAAAGATTTATTTTTGAAAAGTCTGGCCAAATATCTCCATTAAAAATATAGTTTTGAATGGACTTAATAGTTTCTTTGGATGCATATATAACTAAAGGATGAGATCTGCTTTCGTAATAGCTTTCAATTATAAAAGGTAAATCTATTATATGATCACAATGAGCATGTGTTAGAAAAATATGATTTATTAAAGAAGATTTTTTACCTAAAGTGTTAAGTATATTTCCAGCATCAATGATTATATCTTTAGATACCTGAAAAGATGTTGTTCCTAAAGTTTCAGTTTTACTCCCACTTGCACCTAGTATTTTAATATTATTCACTTCTAACCTTTTGTACTTAAATTAAAAACATCAATTATCGGATGTAAAGTCATCATAAGGATCCATATGTATATTAATAATCCATTTTTTTTTCACATCTAATTTTTGAATGCTAGACTCAATTTTATCTGTAACCTTATGTGCTTCCATAAGTGTAATTATACAATTGTATACTAAATGTACTTCAACAAATATATTTTTTCCAGCTTCTCTTGTTTTTAATAAATGATAAGCATTAACTTGTTGCTCACTTTGTATTATTTTTATAATTTTTTCTACACATTTAATATCAAGAGCCTTATCAAGTAAAACTAAAATACCTTCTTTTATTAATAAATATGCTGAATACATTATATAAATAGATATAACACTACCAATTAAAACATCAATTAATTCATAAGATGTAAGTTTAACCAATATTAAAGAAACAAGAACAGATATATTTGTATAAACATCAGTTTTATAATGAAGTGCATCTGTTTTAATAAGCATATTTTTTGTTATGTTTGCTACTTTATTTAAGTATAGTACAAGTACAATTGTAACTATTAAAGAAATAGTCATAACTACTAATGCTTCATTTACATAAATAGCACTTTCATTACTATATGCTTTTTGTATAGCATGATATAATAAAAATAAACCAGAAACAAAAATTATAGTTCCTTCAATAACAGATGCAATTGCTTCAATTTTCCCACGACCATAATTAAAATCTTCATCTGCTGGTTTTTCAGAACTAGAAATAGCCAAATAATTAAAAATAGATACAAACATATCTAAAATAGAATCAACAGCTGAAGCTAAAACAGCAACAGAACCACTAGCAAGTCCAATTCCTAGTTTTAAAATCGTCAAAAAACCAGCTACACTAGAAGATATAAGTGTGGCTTTTCTTTCTTTTGTCATGTATTTATTTTTCTACAAAGTCTTTAATTCTTTGTATTCCATCTTCTATACTTTTTAAATCCGTAGCAAATGAAAATCTAATATATCCTTCAAGTCCAAATGCCAAACCAGGAATTAGTGCAACACCTTTTTGCTCTAATAAATCAGCTGCAAATTTCATAGAATCATTACTTACTGCTTTGATATTAATAAATAAATAAAAAGCACCTTGTGGATTGAGACAAGTTAAACCCTTAATTTTATTGAATTTTTCAACTGCAAAGTCTCTTCTTCTTTCAAATTCAACTCTCATCATTTCTATATCTTCGTTTGCTTTTCCTTCTAGTGCATCAATTGCGGCATATTGCGTTATTGTATTTATATTAGATGTTACTTGACCTTGAAGTTTTATCATAGCTTTAATTAAATCACTTTTAACACTAGCTAAATAACCAAATCTCCATCCAGTCATTGCAACAGATTTACTTAAACCATTTATTGTTATAGTTCTTTCAAACATATCTTTATTAATTTGTGCTACAGCAGTAAATTTTTTATTGTCATAAATAATCTTTTCATACATTTCATCAGAAAAAACTAAAATATTAGTTGTTTTTAATACTTTTCCAATTTTTTCTAATTCTTCTTTTGAATAAATAGCACCACTTGGATTTGATGGAGTATTTAAAATTAATACTTTGGTTTTTTTAGTAATTGCATCTTTTAGTTGCTGGGCTGTTATTTTAAAATTATTTGTATCATCAGTGTGAATAAAAACAGGAATACCACCTGAATATTTTACTTGTTCTGGATATGTCACCCAATAAGGTATGGGGATGATTACTTCATCACCTTCATCTAAAACAGCCTGAAAAAGATTAAATAAAGAATGTTTAGCACCATTACTAACTATAATATCTTTTGCTTCATAATTTAAATTATGATCTCTATTTAGTTTCTTAACAACAGCTTTTTTTACTTGAACTATTCCTTCAACTGCTGTATATTTAGTATGTCCAGAATTCAGTGCATTTATTGCTGCATCTTTTATAACTTGTGGTGTGTCAAAATCTGGTTCACCTGCACTAAAACTTAATATATCTTTACCTTGGGCTTTTAGATCTTTTCCTAAAGCTGTTATTGCTAAAGTCAGAGATGGTGATAGTTTTTGCATTCTATTTGCTATTTTCATATGTATAATCCTTGGTATAAAAATTTCATTTTATGTTATAATTTATGCTATTTATAATAGCAAAACAATACTTAAGGCTAATTTTGAAGTTTGATATCATAATTAATACAAAAATTATTAGGGTTAATTTAGTAAAAAAACTATATTTAAAACATACTTATTTAAAAATTAACAATTCAAATAATATAGAAATAAAATCTAATATTTTTTTTACAAAGAAAAATGCGATAAGTTTAATTAATAAGAAACAAAGATGGATTGAAAATTCTTTTACTAAATTTATTAAAAAAGAGAAAAATAAAAATGATTTTTTCTATTTAGGATTTAAAGTAAATTACTTAAATTATATAATTGCTGATGAGTTTTATAAAAAAGAAGCTAAAATATTAATACCTAAGATTATAAATGAGTTTTCAAAAAAAATGCAAGTTTTACCTAATGCTATTAAGTATAGAAAAAATAAACGAACATGGGGATCTTGTAACTATAAAAAT
>JADGEG010000146.1 GCA_016744485.1 Arcobacter sp.
GTATAGACGCATCGCCTTTGACATCAGCATGGGCGATGCAGTCGTGGTTGGGGATTCAAACAAACCCCTGATCGCTGTTGATTACAAAATCAGCGGCGAGGCCGAACGTCAAAACAAAACATTTATAATAGTTAATTAAACAATTAAATATAAGTCTATTATGCTATTTTAATATACAAAATTTTCAAGGAAATATTTATGAAACTAATTATTTTTGATATGGATGGAACCCTAATTAATAGTAGTTTTGCCATTACAAACACAGTAAATTATGTAAGAAATAATCTAGGTTTAGAAAAATTAGAAAAAAACTTAATATTAAGTAAGCTAAACGACCCAAACATTAATTCAGCAGAATTCTTTTATGAAACTAAACAGTTTACACAAGAACAAGGAAAATTATTTGAAGAATATTATAAAATCCATTGTTTAAGTGATTTACTTGTTTATGATGGTATTTTTGATTTACTTAATAACTTAAAAAATGACTTTTTATTAACAATTGCTACAAATGCAAATTCTTTATATGCAAAAAAAATGTTAAAACATGTAAAGTTAGATGAATATTTTAGTACAATTATTGGATACGATGGTGTTAAAAACCCAAAACCACATCCAGAAATGGTACATAAAATTTTAGACAAACATAATATTATTAAAAATAATGCTCAATTAGTAGGTGATTCACATAAAGATATAATAGCTGCCACTAAAGCAGGTATTGATTCTGTTTTAGTAAATTGGGGATTTAGTGATCATAAAGAAGATGCAATTGAAACTGTAAGTGAATTACAAATGATGATTAATAAAAAGTTTATATGAAAATAACGGTTATACTTCCAATATATAACACAGAACATCTAAGCTTAAATGCAATAAAAAGTATAGAAGAGCAAAGTTATCAAGTAGATGAAATAATAGTCATTGATGATGGATCAGAATGTAAATCCAAAAAACTTTTTGAAAATAAAAATATAAAATATATTTATCAAAAAAATAAAGGTGTTTCAAGTGCTAGAAATCTTGGAATACAACGATCAAAAAATAATTGGCTTGCATTTTTAGACTCAGATGATACTTGGGAACCAGATAAGATAGAAGAACATATATCATTTCATAAAAATCATAAAAATATTCTAGCTTCTTATTCTTCTGAAATATGGATTAGAAATAATAAAATTAAAAATCTAAATGCCAAACAAAAAAAAGAAATACCTTCTTTTATAAATTCTTTAAGATTATGTAAGATTGGAACTTCAACATTTTTTTGTCATAAAAGTATATTTTCTAATATAGGTTTGTTTGATGAGAGTTTATTAGCTTGTGAAGATTATGATTTATGGCTTAGGATTTTGTTAAAATATGACATAGGATTTATTAATAAAAATTTAACTAAAAAATATGCAGGTCATGATAATCAACTTTCTTTTACTACAAGATTAATCGATAAATATAGAATAAAAGCCTTAGAAAAGCATATAAATACAAAGTATAAAGATGAAGTTATACAAGAGTTGCTTTATAAAATTAATATTTTATTAAAAGGTGCAAAAAAACATAATAATGATGAAATGATAAAATATTGTGAAATAAAATTACAACTTTATAATAAATTTAAGTCTAGTAAACTTTAAGCTAATATTATTTCTTTAAAATCACTTCTTGTACCCTTTATAGCTTTGTTAGATTTTGCTTTTACTGTATAAACAAAAGATATTTTTGGTTTTGAAGTATTATTTTTATTTGCTTGATGTAATGTTCTACTGTGAAATAAAACAATATCACCTTTATATAAATTAAAAGACACTTTAGTTTTTAATAATTCTTGGTTTAAAATATGTTCATCTAAAAAATTAGAGTTTTTATCAAATTGTTCTTTTTTAAAATCTATTTTATGAGATTTTGGAATGAATTGTAAAAGTCCATTATCTAAATATTCATCATCTAAGGCTAACCAAATAGATATTAAATTATCAGTTTCATAATTCCAATATCTTCTATCTTGATGCCATGGAGTTATTGAGCTTTGTTTTGGCATTTTTGTCATAATAGAATTATGATGTGCTAAACTTAATACTACATTATCGTCTAAGAGTTGTTTTAAAATTGGTCTTATTTTATTACTTGTCATCCATTCTTTAAATATATCTTCTCTATTATAAACTTGTCGTAATCTTCTAATAGTTATTTTTTTATCTTTAGTTTGTAAATAATCATTTTCATACTCTAGTGGTAATATTTTTTGTTCTAAGTGCATTTTTGCTTTTTGTAAAATATCATTACATAAATTTTCATTTACAAAATTTTTAATAAGTAAAAAACCATTTTCTTTGAATTGTGATATTTGTTGATTTGATAATTCCATGTTTTATTATATCTTATTTTTTAAATGTAATATATTATAAATAGTATTTTATTTAAAATTACAAGGCAAAATACCTTGTAATTAATTTAATCTATAATATAGTTTAATGTAGCAGATGGTCGCATAATAGCAGATGTTAAAACATCATCACATAAATAATACCCTGAAATATTTTGTTTATTTCCTTGAATATTATTTAATTCATTTATTATTTTATCTTCATTTGATGTTAAGTCTTGTGCTATTTTTGTAAATTCAGTTTTTAGTTCTTCGTTATCATTTTGTTTTGCTAATTCTTGTGCCCAATACATTGCAAGATAAAAATGACTTCCTCTATTATCTATTTCTCCACATTTTCGTGATGGTGATTTATTTTCTTGTAAGAATGTAGCAGTAGCATCATCTAATGTTTTTGCTAATATTAAAGCTTTTTTATTATCTTGTGTATTTCCTAAATGCTCCAATGAAGCAGCAAGTGCCATAAATTCACCTAAAGAATCCCATCTTAAATGATTTTCATTTATTAATTGTTCAACATGTTTAGGAGCAGATCCTCCCGCACCTGTCTCAAATAAACCTCCACCTTTCATAAGTGGTACGATTGATAACATTTTTGCAGACGTTCCTAACTCTAAAATTGGAAATAAATCTGTATTATAATCTCTTAAAACATTTCCAGTTACAGAAATAGTATTTAGACCTTTTCTCATTCGCTCTAAAGATTTTATAGTTGCATTAACTGGTGTCATTATGCTTATATCTAAACTAGATGCATCATGATCTTTTAAGTATTTTTCAACTTTTAAAATCATTTGTGCATCATGAGCTCTATTTTTATCTAGCCAAAAAATAGCAGGTGTATTAGATAGTTGTGCTCGATTAACTGCTAGTTTAACCCAATCTTGAATTGGTGCATCTTTTGTTTGACACATTCTAAAAATATCACCTTTTTTAACATCAAAAGAAAACACTGTTTCATTTGTTTTATTTTTTACAATGATTTTACCATCTTCTTTAGCTTGAAAAGTTTTATCATGACTTCCATACTCTTCTGCTTTTTGTGCCATTAAACCAACATTAGGAACTGTTCCAATAGTTGTTACATCTAAAGCACCATTTTTCTTACAATCAGCAATTACAGTTTTAAATGTTTGTGCATAACACCTATCTGGAATCATAGCTAAGGTATCTTCCATTTCATCATTTTCATTCCACATTTTTCCACCATCTCTTATCATTGCTGGCATTGAAGCATCAATAATAACATCAGAAGGAACATGTAAGTTTGTAATACCTTTACTAGAATTAACCATAGCTAATTTTGGTTGAACTTTATAAATTTCTTTAATATCTTCTTTGATTTGCTCTTGTGTTTTTGTATCTAAAGTATCTAATTTAGAATATAAATCTCCTAAGCCATTATTAAAATTTACTCCTATTTCATCAAATAACTTTGAATGTTTTTTGATTAAATCTTTAAAATATACTTTAACAGCAAACCCAAACATAATAGGATCTGATACTTTCATCATAGTAGCTTTTAAGTGAAGTGATAATAAAACATTTTGCTTTTTTGCTTTTTGTATAGCTTGTGCATAAAATTTTTGCAAAGCACTTGAACTCATACAAGTTGCATCAATAATTTCACCAGCTAATACAGGTGTTGAATCTTTTAAAATTTCAGTTTTATTTATACCTACAAAAGAGATTTGTAAATCATCAGCTTCATTAAAAGTTTTTGAAAGTTCAGCCCCATAAAAATCGTCTATATCCATATGTAAAACATCAGTTTTAGAATCTTTTTTCCATTCACCCATTTTATGGGGATTATTTTTTGCAAAATTTTTAACAGCATTTGGAGCTCGCCTGTCTGAATTCCCTTCTCTTAAAACTGGATTAACAGCTGAACCTGTTATTTTAGAATAACGCCTAGTTACTTCATCACTTGCATCATAATTGGGAATATCATAACCTTTAGTTTGAAGCTCAGCAATAACAGCTTTTAATTGTGGAATAGAAGCTGAAATATTTGGCAATTTAATTATATTGGCACTTGGATCTTGTGTAAGTTCACCTAACTGCTTCAAGTGGTCATCTATTTTTTGCTCATCTTTTAACTTATCTGGAAAATTAGCAATAATTCTACTTGCTAATGAAATATCTTTACTAATCATTTCAATATTAGAAGATTTTGTAAACTTTTTTATCATAGGTAATAACGAATAACTAGCAAGTGCAGGTGCTTCATCAACTTTTGTATAGATTATTTTAGACATATATTTTCCTTGAATTTGATTTTGTGCGAGATAGTTTGTAAATCTAATGTTTACTTAGATTTATAGTTAAATTAAGACAATACTAGCATTAGGTTTTATTGTTTTAAATTAATATGATTATACTTGTGTGAATAATTAAAAACTATGTTTCATTTATTCACAATTATTTTTAATTTATTTAAGGATTGACACTATTCCAAAGAGATTTTATCGATTTAATTTCTTTCTTATTCTTTTTTAAAACTTTATTTTTTTTTTGTTTTTTATAATCATTTATAT
>JADGEG010000147.1 GCA_016744485.1 Arcobacter sp.
ATCCTAGCATTTATGAAGCCTTTTAATAATATATAGTACTTATTTTATCTAAATTATGGTTTTGACTTGGTTAGCTGTAGTTTTTAGAGATGCCCTGTACTAATAACTAACATTCAGATAATACTGATAAACACTACTTTGGATAAGAAAATATTGCAAAATGACATCTTTTTTATGTATATTACTTTTTTTAGATAAATTTTTAATGTATGTTTTGTATTTGTATTTGTATTTCGGTGTAAATAGTACATTTAATATAGGTGCTAAACTAATAAAGTAGATAATAATCCAATCAATCCACCAAAAATAGCACCCCAAACAACTAACCAACCTAAATGTTTTCTAATAATATCTTGAATCAGAACTTTAACCATTTTGGGACTTAATTCATCAAGTCTTTGATTAACTATTAGGCTTAATTTAAAATATATATCATCTGATAAATCTTTGGAACTTAAGGCATTTTTTAAAGTCTCTTGAAAAGACTTAGTTTGTGTAATTAAAATGATAGATTTTTTTAATTTATTCGTAAATGGTTCTTTTAAAGGCTCTAATGCAGTCTCCCCTCCAAACATACCTAACATTCCACCAAATGAAGATTCCATAACTGCATCTTTTAGTGAAGTATAAGCAGGACTAAAATCTGCCTTATTTAAAACTTCTTCAAAGTTTATTGTTTTTTTTACGCTAGAAAGCTCATCTTGAAAAAATCTATTTAAATTATCTTTTGTAAAGAATTGGTTCATTATTAAAGTATGAATTGATTCTTTAAATTGTGTAAATCTATTTTCAATAACACCACTTCCATATAGATATGGTACTTTTTCAAATAACATATGAATCGCTAAAGTATTTGTAATAGAACCACTTAAGGCAAAAATACCTATGCTAAAAAAAATATCATTTTGGCTTGAATATCCAAATGCCATAATCAAAAATGCTAAAATATTACTTATATCTGACTTATTCATAAAACTCCTTAAATAAAAGAAGAATTTTAACATAATGTATATGAAAAAGTATATATTCATTATTCTGTATAGCTAAATTTTAGTTAATTTTGATAGAATTATTAAAGTTATTAAAAAATTGGAGATATTAAAATGGAAATGATAAATACAAAAAATGCACCCGCTGCTATTGGTCCTTATTCTCAAGCTATTGTAACAAATGGTTTTGTATACACTTCAGGACAAATTGCTCTAACACCAAATGGTGAGTTAATACAAAGAGATATTAAACTACAAACTAAACAAGTTCTAAGCAACTTAAAAAATGTATTAGAAGAAGCAAATAGCTCTTTAAATAATGTCGTAAAAGTTACTATTTATTTAGAAAACATGGATGATTTTGGAATAGTAAATGTAATATATGCCCAGTATTTTGCAGATCATAAACCAGCACGAAGTACAGTAGCTGTAAAAACTTTACCTAAAAATGTACTTGTAGAAATGGATGTGATAGCAACAGTTTCACTTTTTCAATAAAATATATCTAGTTTAATAATGAGTAAGCTAGATATATTTATATAACAAACTAATGTAAATCACTATTTAGCTTGATTTCTCTAGTAGACCTCATTGCAATTGTTTGTCCAGTAGATGAATTTACTCTAAAATGGACTCCGTTTACACCTATAAAATCCATACCTTTCATAACTTCTTTTATGTTTTTATCAGAATTTACTTCTTGTATTTGTACTACTGCTTTTTTGGATAAAGATATTTTTGTTCCAGGTAAGATAGTAACTCCTGCATCTAAAATACAAGAATCTCCAATTGTTGTACCAGTACAAGAATTAGCACCAAGAAGTGTATTATCACCTATACTTACAGGTACGCCATCTGTTCCTGATAATACTCCTAAGATAGAAGCACCACCTCCGACATCTGAACCATCTCCAACAACGGCACTTGAAGAAATTCTTCCTTCAACCATAACAGAACCTAATGTTCCTGCATTAAAATTAATATATGAAGCTCCTGGCATTACTGTAGTTCCTTTTGCTAATTGAGCACCAAATCTAACTTTAGATGTTTCTAGAATTCTGGTATTATCTGCTGGAATTATGTGAGATAAAAATCTAGGAAATTTATCTACCATAGTAATTTCTGGATATTTATTTGCTATTTTTAGTGCAATTTCATTTTGTCTTAACCAGTCTAACTCTATAGGGGTTGAACCTGTCCATGCACAATTATGAAGCTTTCCAAAAGCACCATCTAAATTTAAACTTCTTAATTTTGCTTTTCCACTTGATAAGGCATGTAATTTTAAATATACACTTTCAGTAGATAATGGTTTATTATCTTCAAAAATAAATACTACTTTATAATTGTTTGCATTTAACCCAGATTCTATAGGCAAAGATGCTAAAGATGATAAAACTTGTACATTTTTATGATCTTCACCTTTTGCTTCAGGTAAATAAGGTCTAAAAGACTCTATACAAAAAGTTAAAAAGGAATCATTTATTTCACATACTAATTCTGATTTACTTGTATCAATTTGTACTCCAGATTTTTTTAATCCTTCTAAAAAAATAGCCGCACTTCCAAAGTTTTCATTCCAATTTATATGTAAAAATGTTGCTTGTAATATTTTATCAGGATTTAATTGTCCTCTATCAACTCGTGCGATACCAAAACCTACAGGATTTTTATACCAAGTTTGTTCTTGTATATTTTCAACTTGTTTTTTAAATTCATCTTTAGTAAATGTCATTTTTTATGCTCCTTAAATTTTGTGATTGTACTATATAATTTATAAGATAAAACTTATAATTTTATTTTTAAAAAACAAGAATTATATAATAAAATAAAGTTATTTATACTATATTTTTATATTTAATCATCACAACATATAAAAAAGATATAATTTCAAACTTAATAAATTATGCTTACATTGTAGGTATATTATTATGAAGTGCGAAGGTGGTCGAATGGTAGACACATCAGCTTGAGGACATTTTATTAAATGAACCTTAAAGATAAACTTCCCTTATATATCCATAATTATTTAACCTCTTGAATACCACATTATTCCAATGGTTCTAACGGTTTTAACGATTAACAATAGTTGCGATATAGACACTTTTAACTTTTCTATATATACTCTTATTATACATTGACATACACATTTTTGATGGTTTTTGTTCCTAAGTTTAGGAATTTGTATGGCAAAAAATAAATTTCAACTACCAAAATTAGTCAAGAATAATCAAGGCTATTATATGCTTAGATTTAGAATTAGTAAGCCACTAATATCATACTTTAGAAAAAAATAAATATCAAAATCCTTGGAGCTTTCAAACAAAAGATTAGTACTTCAAAAAACTCATATATTTCACTCTAAATATTTAGATATTCTTCATATAGAAAGTATGTCATTATTATCAACTATACAAATTCAAAATATGGCAGATGATTATCTTAATAATGTAATCAAGCAACCATTTGTAAAAAATAAAACTGAGGTTTATCATAGACAAGAAGAAAACTATGGAAGTGCTACTAAAAAGTTTATTGAAGTGGTAACATAAATTAGGACAAAGAATACAAAGCTATTCTGAGTTAACTGGTTTGTTTTTGTAGGGACATTATAAAGATATGAATTAATTTTTTATTGACTGTATTGCAATTCAGTTTCAAATATACATTTAGTATTTTATACTTATTTTCTTAAATATTTCAAAGTAGTATTTATAATATCATCGTCATCTTTACTTGGGCTTTTAATAAGAATTTTTTCATCATTTAATTTTGTAAATGATATATTGGTAGAATAAGATCTAATAGATTTAATATCTTTTTGAAGTGCTAAAAGTTTTATGTGTATTAGTTCTAAAAATTGTTTAGTTGCAATATCTAGTTTACCAAAACGATCTTCCATTTCTTCTTCTATTTCATATACTTGGGTTTTATTTGTAGATTTACTAAGTCTTCTATATATTTCAAGTCTTATTCTATCTTCACTTATATAATCACTACTTATATAAGCTGATATGGCTAGTTTTAAATCTACTGTTTTTTCTTTCTCATTTATATTGCCACTTAAGGTAGCCAGTGTGTCTTCTAACATCTTTAAATACAAGCCATAACCTATTTGTTTGATATGTCCACTTTGGGCTTCCCCTATTATATTTCCACCTCCTCTTATTTCTAAATCTTGGTGGGCTAATGCTGTACCACTTCCTAAATATGAATTAGTTTCAAGAGCAAGTAATCTTTTAATAGCACTTTGGCTTATAGTTTTTTTATCTTCGACCAAATAATAACAAAAACCTTCTTTATGACTTCGTCCTACTCTTCCTCTTAACTGATGCAAATCAGCTATTCCAAAACGATCCGCTTTATCTATGATTATAGAATTTGCATTTGGAAGGTGTAAGCCTGATTCAACTATAGATGTAGCTAATAAAATATCAAATTTATTTTCTTCAAATTTCTCTAATAGTATTTGGGCTTGACCTGTTTTTATTTTTGAGTGTATTATTTCTATTTTTATATTAGGAATAATATCAAGAAGATCTTCTTTTTTTGCTTCAATAGAAGCTATATTATTATGTATATAAAAGATCTGCCCTCCTCTTCTTTTTTCTCTTAAAATTATCTCTTTGATTAATTTATAATTATATTCTTTTACATAAGTTCTAACTCCTAATCTCTCTTTAGGAGCACTAAGAAGTGAACTCATACCTTTTATTTTTGATAATGCAAGATTTAGAGTTCTTGGAATAGGTGTTGCACTCATAGAAAAAATATGTACATCTTCTCTTAAATTTTTTAGTTTTTCTTTTTGTTTTACACCAAATTTATGTTCTTCATCGACAATAACTAAAGCTAAATCTTTTGCTTTAATATTAAGTAAAGAGTGTGTTCCTATTAGTATTTGAAGTTTACCTGA
>JADGEG010000004.1 GCA_016744485.1 Arcobacter sp.
ATATTTATATTTTAAAAAAAACTTTTATAAAGAAACTATAAATGCACTTATAAATAAAAAACCTTTAAGTGCATTAATTTTAGATATTAATATTAAACAATTAAACATTCAACAAATAATTTTCGAAATTGCACAAGTATTGAATATTATGGATGATAATGTTATAAAGTTTATTGAAGTATCTTTTTGTTTTAAAAATTTACTTGATTTTATTTATGAAGTTGATAAACTAGATGCAACAATGGTTAATAATGAGAAGCAAGGTCTTCAAATATTAACAATATTTAAATCAAAAGGTTTAGAGTTTCATACAGTTATATATGTAGATAGAATAAACAAGAAAAATTCAAATAAAGATCTTATTTTATTTGAATATGATAACTTAAAGTTAAAAAATACTTATTATAAAATACCACAAATGCAATATCATAATGAACATTATGAAAAAGCAATAGACAAAGAAAAAAAATTAGAATTAGAAGATGAATTAAATATATTATATGTAGCAATGACAAGAGCTAAAAAAAATATGATTATTCTTAAAAAACAAAAAAACTCTGTATTTGATTTAATAGGAATTAAAAATATTGAAATTGGCAATATTGAAAAAAGTACAAGTGTTAATATAATTAATGAACAAATTGAAAAAATTAAATATCAAGAAATAAATTTAGGAATACAAGAAACTCCTATAAATAAAGAAGAAAATATCAAAGAATATGCTTTGCATGCAAAATATTTTGGATTAGCCTTACATTATTTATTAGAAATGTTAAGTGAATTTACAAAACAAGATATACAAAATAATATTCATTTACTTAAAAATAGATATTCTTCATATTTAGATGATGTTGATTTTATTGATATACAAAATAGAAGTATGAATTTAATTAATGATAAAATATTTCAAAATATACTTCAAAATGCAAGTTTTATATGTGAACAATCTTTACTTTATGATAATAAAATTAAAATTATTGATTTATTAGTATATAAAAATTTAACATATTATATTTTTGATTATAAAACAACAAAAGATGAGCTGGAGGAACATATAGTGCAAGTACAAGAATATAAAAAAGCTATTAAAAAAATATTTAATACAAATAAAGTTATCTCATATTTGATTTATTTAAATAAAAATGATGTAAAATTAAAAGAAGTATAAGATGTTTTCTTAAAATGATTTATATTAAATTTATCTTGTTTTTTTCTATTTTTTTAATATTTCCTTGTGGTGTATATTCGAAAACATTTAGTATCGCAACATATAATGTTGAAAATTTATTTGATTTAGAAAAACAAGGAAGTGAATATGAAGAATATATACCAAACAATAAATCAGAATGGAATAAATATAATTTTAATATTAAATTGAATAATGTTGTAAAAGTAATCAGAAATATTGATACTGATATTATAGCTTTACAAGAAATAGAAAATCAACATATAATGAATTTTTTACAAAAAAAAATGCCAAAATATAAATTTATTTCTTTTGTAAAATATAAAAATGCAAGTGTGGGTATTGGAATTTTATCTAAAATAAAAATAATTTCAAATCAAAGAATTGATGTAAAATTTAGAAATAAAACTTATAGACCTATTCAAGAAACAACTTTTGAATTAAATAAAATTAAATTTAAAGTTTTTAATAATCATTGGCCATCAAAAAGAGTTCCTGAAAGTTATAGAATAAAATTTGCTTATTATTTACAAACTAGATTAAAACAATTAAGTAATGACTATGATTATATATTACTTGGAGATTTTAATTCAAATTATAATGAATATAAAACTATTATTACAGATAGAAAACTAAACAATACATCATCAATTACTGGAATTAACCATATTTTAAATACTACAAGAAAAAAAAAATTTATTAGCTATGATGATATTTTAAAAGACAATAAAAAAGTACATTATAATTTATGGTTAGAAGTGCAATCTTTAAATAGATTTTCAGCAAAATACAAAAATAGAAATATCACACCTGATAATATTTTACTTCCTTCTGCTTTATTTGATACAAAAAAAATATCTTATATTCCAAATAGTTTTAGAGTTTTTAAAACAGATTATTTATTTAATAAACAAAAAATTATAAGATGGAAAATGTATAAGAATATTCATAAAGGATATGGTTATTCAGATCACTTGCCTATTGTTGCAAGTTTTTCTACAAATATTGATAGACAAAACCCTTTGCGAACTATTTCTAATCTTAAAATTAATAAAGTATCACAAATATATAAAAAAATAAAACTAATAAAAAAAGTGATATTAAAAGATATGATTGTAATTTATAAGACAAATAATAGTGCTATTGTAAAACAAGAAAATGACAGAGCAATATATTTTTATAAAAATGCACAAAAGCTGAAGGAAGGTTTTTTTTATGATTTAGAAATTAAAGAAATTCAAGATTATGAAGATTTAAAAGAAGTTACAAATTTTACAATACTTAGAAATAATGGAGAATATAAAAATTTTAAAGCTTTTTATATAAATGCAAATATAATTGATATTTTCAAAGCCAAATATCAAAATGAAATAATTAATAATTTAAAAGGAAAATATAAAGGATCTTATTTATATATAAAAAATCAAAAATACACAAAAATTAAACTTTATGCTAAAAACAACTATAATCTACCTAAGCAAAAAGAAAATATAATTATTAAAAGAGGACATTTGGGAATTCATAAAGGAAATATTCAAATAATTATTTATTCAAATAAAGATTATGAAGTAGTTAAATGATGTTAAAAAAAATGATTTTTACAAATAGTGCAGGAATTTTAGTATCTAGAATTTTAGGTTTTATTAGAGATTTATTAACAGCTTCCTTTTTAGGAGCAAATATATATTCTGATATATTTTTTGTTGCATTTAAATTACCAAACTTATTTAGAAGAATATTTGCTGAAGGTGCATTTACTCAAGCATTTATTCCAGCGTATGCAAAAAATAAACATAAAATTAAATTTTCAAGTGTTATTTTTTTACAATTTATTGCTTTTATTATGTTTTTATCTTTACTTGTAACACTTTTTTCTAAGTTTGTTACACATATTATTGCTTTAGGTTTTGATGAAAAAACTATAGATTTAGCAGCTCCTTTATTAGCTATTAATTTTTATTATCTACCATTGATTTTTATGGTTACATTTATGGCCACCTTATTACAATATAAAAAACATTTTGCTACAAGTGCATTTTCAACTGCACTTTTAAACTTAAGCCTTATAACTGCTTTATTATTAGCACAAAATTTTGATAAATATATTATGACTTATTATCTTAGTTATGCAGTCATTATTGGTGGCTCCTTGCAAGTTTTAGTTCATATTTTAGCACTTAAATCAAATAATTTATTAAAAATATTTACTTTTAGAAATTTTTTTGTAAAACAAAACAAATTCTATAAAAGTTTTATTCATTCGACTTTGGGTAATTCTATGATACACTTATCTGCTTTTCTTGATACTTTTTTAGCCTCTTATTTAATAGCTGGAAGTATTTCGTATTTATATTATGCAAATAGAATTTTTCAATTACCTTTAGCGTTATTTGCAATTGCGACATCAACTGCATTATTTCCTATGATTGCAAGGGCTATTAGAAATAATGATGAAACTAAAGCTTTGCATTTAATGAAAAATGCTTCACAAATACTTTTTATACTTTTAAGTATTTCTACTATTATAGGTATTGTTTTTAATGAATTCATTGTTGAAATACTTTTTCAAAGAGGATCATTTTTACAAGAAGATAGTAAGAATACAGCAATAATCTTGTTCATGTATTTATTAGGATTACTTCCTTTTGGAATTGCAAAAATTTTCTCACTGTGGTTATATGCTCATGAAAAACAACTTTGTGCCGCAAAAATATCTATGAAAGCACTAAGTTTTAATATAATATTTTCTCTACTTTTAATCAAACCTTATGGTGCTGCTGGTTTAGCATTTGCTAGTACTCTTAGTGGTTATGTTTTACTGTACTTAACTTTAAAAGAATTTGGATTTAACAAATTTTTAACTTTACTTTGGCAAAAGTTTTCTTAAATTAAAATATTAATTTTATAATTAAAGATTTGTCTGTTTATTTACTGCTATTATTCGTGTTTATAAGTACTAAATTCACCAAGGAAGCATAATGCACATAAAAATGATTTTAATCATTTTTTTTATTTTTACATCTGTTTATTCAAAAGAAATAGGGATTTATGAACAACAAGAAGTATCAATTGATACTAGTTTAAAATTTACAAATGAGTATAACCAAATAAAAAGCTTAAAAGAAATAATTAATAATAAACCAACTATTTTGACAATAAATTATTTTAATTGTCCAACTTTATGTTCGCCTTTATTGTATGAAGTTGCTGATGTAGTACAAAACTTAGGTTTGGATCCTGCAAAAGATTTTAATATCATTACTTTAAGTATTGAAAAAAATGATACTTTTGTTCATGCAAAAACTACAAAAGATAGAATTTTAAAAACATTTAAAAAGCCGTTTCAAGCAAATGCTTGGACCTTTTTGACAAGTAAAAATCAGGCAAATATAGATACATTAACTAATTCTGTTGGTTTTAAATATGAACGAAGAGTTAAAGATGGTGTTGTTGATTATTTGCATCCTGCTGCTATTATCGTTTTAACACCAAGTGGTAAAGTAAGTAGATACTTAAATGGTATAAAATATTTACCGTTTGATTTAAAACTAGCTATTTTTGAAGCTAGTGATGAAAAAACAAGACCAACTATTGCTAACACTTTATTATATTGTTTTGCCTATGATGCTGAAAGTAAAACATATTTGTTTAAAGCAGAAAAAATTGTAGGTGGCTTGATATTTTTAATAGTATTAACATTTTTCATTTATTTAGTTAGAACTGGTAGAAAAAAAGACTTAGAATAAGATATTTTATTTGATAGATTTTACATTAAAACATAAGGAGACGAAATGAGTAAAAAAAACTTTTATGATGAAACACATACAGTGTTTGGACATCATGAAAACAAGCTTTTGCAATGGATTTTTTCTATTGACCACAAAAGAATAGCAATACTATATATGATAGTAATGTTTGCATTTTTTATTGTGGCATTAGGTGTTGCATTAACGATGAGGTTAGAACTTTTTTTCCCAGGTGAACAAGTTCTAAGCCCAGATCAATTTAATCAAGCATTTACCTTGCATGGTGTAATTATGATATTTTTATTCATAATTCCAGGAATTCCAGCTATATTTGGTAATTTTTTATTACCTTTACTAATTGGAGCAAAAGATGTATCTTTCCCACGATTAAATTTATTTTCCTGGTGGTTATTTTTATTAGGTGCCATTATTGCTTTAAGTTCACTTTTTATAGGAGATGGTTTTGCTGATACAGGATGGACTTTTTATGCTCCTTATAGTGTAAATACAAATACAAATGTTTTATTGGCATTGACCGCAGCATATATCTTGGGAATGGCTTCTATTTTAACGGGAATTAATTTTGTAGTTACTGTACATAGATTACGAGCTCCTGGAATGGGATTTTTTAGAATGCCATTATTTGTTTGGGGTTTATACTCAACTGCATGGATACAAGTTCTTGCAACTCCAGTTGTTGGAATTACACTTATCTTGGTAATTATTGAAAAAACTATGGGTATTGGAATTTTTGATCCGTCTAAAGGTGGAGATCCAATTCTTTATGAACATTTATTTTGGATTTACTCTCATCCTGCTGTTTATTTAATGATTTTACCAGCTTTTGGTGTTGTTTCTGAAATTGTACCAACTTTTTGTCGACGAACTGTTTTTGGATATAGATCAATTGCTATTTCTTCAGCTATGATTTCTATTATAGGTTACTTAGTTTGGGGTCATCATTTATTCTCATCAGGTATGAGTGAATGGGCAAAAGTTGTATTTTCATTTTTAACATTTTTTGTATCAATTCCTACAGGGATTAAATTTTTTGACTGGATTGCTACTATGTATAAAGGTTCAATAGTTATGAGAACACCAATGCTTTGGGTTGTTGGAACTATTGTTACTTTTGCAATTGGGGGATTAACGGGAGTTGTATTAGCAACACTTGGAATTACTACACATTTACATGATACTTATTATGTTGTTGCACACTTCCATTATACTATGTTTGGTGGGGTTGTATTTATGTTATTTGCTGCTATGCATTATTGGTTTCCTAAGTTTATTGGTAAAATGTATGATGAAGCAAAAGCAAAACTTGCTTTTTGGTTAATATTTATAGGATTTAATATACTATGGTTTCCTATGTTTATTGCTGGAACTCTAGGAATGCCTAGACGTTATTTTGATTATTTACCAGAATTTACGATTTATCACCAAATATCAGGTGTGGGAGCATTTATAACTATTGGTGGAGTTTTATACATGCTTTATACTTTAGTTAAAGCTTTAAAAAATGGAGAAGAATGTGGAGCAAACCCTTGGAATGCCACAACATTAGAGTGGCAAATTGACTCACCACCACCACTTGAAAACTTTAAAAATACTCCATATATTGATTTTGAACCGTATGATTATAAAGATGGTGTACCAGTTCATAATCTATATGATGAAATTCATAAAGGAAAATAATATGGAACATAATACTAGTCCTGAAATTATTTATGATAAACAAGGTAAACCACATGAAGTAGTTGATTTTAATAATGACTATATAGGTGGTAAACTTGGTTTTTGGTTTTTCTTATTTACTGAACTTATGTTATTTGGTGCAATGTTTTTAGTGTTTTCATTTTTCTTTTATAGATTTCCTGAAAACTTTGTTGAAGCTTCAAGTACATTAAATATAGTGCTTGGTGGTATTAATACATTTATATTATTAATTAGTACATACTTTATGGGAATGTCACTTATTAATGTAAAAAATAATGAGATTTCTAAAGCTAAAATAAAAATATATATTACGATATTTTTATCGATTGTTTTTTTAGTTATAAAATATTTTGAATGGATGGCTGAAATACATCATGGAATTTATCCTGATTCTAGTGTTTTAAATGCAAAAGAACATGGAGAAATATTATTTTTTGGTTTATATTTTACTATGACAGGACTTCATGGAATACATATTATAATAGGTATTGCTTTAATGTCGTGGGTTTTATTTTTAATAAATAAAAAAACTATAGGATCTAAAAATTATCTTATTTTAGAAAATGTAGCGTTATATTGGGATTTAGTTCACTTAGTTTGGGTGTTTTTATTTCCACTTTTTTATATTATTGGTCTTGGGAGGTAATTTGAGATGGAACATACAGAAACATTAACTCAAGAAATATTTATAAAGGTATTTTTTGTATTAGTAGCTTTAACAGCTTTGACATTTTTGCAACCATATTTAATAAGTGGAGAATTATCTCAAACTGTATTTATTCAAATGTTTATAGCTGTTGTAAAAACAATACTAATAGGTGCTTATTATATGCATTTAAAATATGAATCACCACTATTTAGGTATATTGTATTAATTGCAATAGTAACATTAACCATATTTTTTATAATCACAGCATTTGATGCCATTTATAGAAATGAACCATATGATTTTTTCACTTAGGAGTATAGAATGTTAGAGGGAATAGAAGGAGTATCTAGTTTTGCAGGAGAAATAGATTATGTTTTTTGGATTGTTAATCTAATTTGTTTATTTTTATTTGTTGTTACAATTGGAGCTATGTTTATATTTATATATAAATATAATGAAAAAAAATCAAAACCAGAAGACACTAAAAATATAAAACATAATACTGCCTTGGAAATTGTATGGACAGTAATACCAACAATATTAATGATGGTAATTTTTTATATAGGTCTTGATGCACTAAGAATACAAAGAACTATGCCAAAAGATGCTGATGCTATTGTTGTAAAAGTAATTGGAAAAAAATGGTCATGGAGTTTTGAATATGAAAATGGTAAAAAAAGCTCAAAATTATTAGTTCCTATTAATAAAGATGTAAAATTATTAATGACAGCACCTATAGGTGATGTTTTACATGCTTTTTATGTAGCAGCTTTTAGAATAAAAGAAGATATAATTCCTGGTCAAATTACAAAACTATGGTTTAATGCTACAAAAAAAGGAAAATTTGATATTCAATGTGCTGAGTACTGTGGTACTAGACACGCTTATATGAGATCTCACGTAATTGTTGTCTCACAAGAAGAATTTGATGAATTTTTAAATCCAAAAGTTGAAGTTAAAAAAAATGCTAAACTTTTATTTAATGATTTAGGATGTATTGGTTGTCACACTCTTGATGGAATGCCATCAGCTGGTCCAACATTTAAAGAGATGTATAATAAAGATGTAACAATTACAATGAATGGACAAACAAAAACTATTAAAAGAGATGAAGCATACTTACTAAGTGCAATTGAAGAACCAAATTTACACATTGTGCAAGGGTATACAGCAAATATGATGCCTAGTTTTAAAGGTGCTATTAATAAAGACGATATGATAACTATTATGAATTATTTTAAAGGTATTGAAACTAAAATTTCAAATAAACCTAAAATTGATGGTAAAGAATTAGTTGATGTAAATGGTTGTATTGGATGTCATACTATTGATGGAACACCATCGGCTGGACCTACATTTAAAGATATTATGGGTAGAAAAACAAAAATAATTAAAGATGGTAAAAATATTGAAATTGTTATTGATAAAAAGTATTTAATAGAAGCTATTAAAAATCCTTCATCAGAATTAGTTGATGGATATTCTAATATTATGCCTCCTTTTAAAGATGTTTTAAAAGATGAAGAAGTTGATGCTATTGTTGAATATTTAAAGAAGTAATGTGCTTAAAAATATTTATATATTAACAAAATTTCCTCTTTCTTTTACTGTGAGTTTGTCATGTGTTTTTGGATATATCCTTGCAAAAAATAGTTTAGGTATGGGTCTTTTATACCCATTTCTAGCTGTTTTATTTTTAGCTCTTGGAGTTAGTGTCTTAAATCAACTTCAAGAATATAAACAAGATATTTTGATGCCAAGAACACAAAATAGACCTTTAGCATCAGGAGCAATATCTCGTTCTTTTGTTATATATCTTGCTAGTGTTATAATTTTATTCTCTTTCGTATTTATATATTTATCACTTAATTTATTTGGTATATTAATTTTTACTCTTGTAATTATTATATATAACTTGCTTTATACAAATTCTAAAAAACATACTATTTATGCAGGTGTTTATGGAGCTATTTTAGGAGTCATTCCTCCTTATATTGGTTGGATTAGTGCAGGTGAAGTTTTATTTGATATCAAAATTATAGCACTTGGATTATTTTATTTTATTTGGCAAATTCCTCATTTTTGGCTTTTAAATTTAAAATATTATGAGCAGTATGAACAAGCAGGTTTCCCTACAATTACAAAAGCTTTTGGTGTTAAAAGTTTAGAAAGAATTACATTTATTTGGTTATTGCTAACTGTTATTTCTGGAACATTTTTACTTATTATATTTGAAGTATCATCTTTTATAATTTTAACAGCTGTAATTGTTTTAAGTATTTATACTTTATATTCAATATTTCAACTATTAAAAAAGAAAAACTATATATACAATTTTATCAATATAAATATCTATATGTTATTTTTAATGATTTTACTATGTATTAATGCTTTATATTTTTAATTTTTAAATAAAACTAGATAAAATCATATAAAAATTAGCTAATATAATAAATGTTAAAATTTTATAAACAATACTTACCTTATTTTAAAAATTATAAATTTAAATTTTTTTTAGCTTTAATTGGTATGATTTTAGTAGCATCTGGAACTGCTGGAACCGCATATATAATAGAACCTTTATTAGATGATATCTTTATTAATAAAGATAAAAATATGTTGTTTATTATGCCTTTTATTGTAATAGCTTTATATACAGCAAAAGGTTTAGGTGGTTATATACAAATTTACTATATATCTTTTGTAGGGCAAGACATAATAAGAATCGTAAGAAACAACCTTTTAAATAATATTTTAAAATTAGATATTGAGTTTTTTAAAAAAAACCATGGTGGTGAATTGATTTCAAGAATAACAAATGATATAAATAGAATTCAATCAGCAGTATCAAATCAGATTGCTTCAATGATTAGAGAGTTATTAACTATTATTGGTTTAATTTGTGTTGCAATTTATCAAAGTCCTGAATTAGCATTTTATGGTTTAATTGTTTTACCCCTTGCAGTATTACCTTTAAATAAATTAGCAAAAAAAATGAAAATATTATCATTTAAATCTCAAAAAAGTGTCTCAGATATAACTACACAATTAAGTGAAACTTTTAATAATATAGAATTAATAAAGTCAAACTCAAGTGAAAAATTAGAAATGAATAATTTTGAAAAATATAATAAAATATTTTTTAATATAAATATTAAAGCAGTCAAAACAAATGCCTTAGTATCTCCTATTATGGAAATAATCGGTTCTATTGGTTTTGCAGTAGTAATAATTATAGGAGGAAGTCAAGTTATTGATGGAGTTATGACTACTGGTTCTTTTATTTCTTTTATATCAGCATTATTTATGATATATACTCCAGTTAAAAGACTTTCAAGTTTATATAATAAAATGCAAGATGCACTAGCTGCAAATGAAAGAATTAATGCACTAATGTCTTTAGAAGCTAAAATAATATCAGGAAAAGATCTATTTCCAAAAAAGATACAAAGAATAGAATTTAAAGATATTTCTTTAAAATATGATGATTGTTTTGCTTTAAAAAATATTAATTTACTAGTAAAAATTGGTGAAACCATTGCATTTGTAGGAGATAGTGGGGGTGGTAAATCTTCTTTGATGAATTTACTTGTAAGATTTTATGACCCAAGTAATGGTAATATTTTATTGAATAATAAAAACTTAAAACAATTTGAGCTTGGCAGTTTAAGAAATAATATTTCAATAGTAAGCCAAAGAGTTTATATATTTAATGATACAATTGCACAAAATGTAGCTTATGGAACAAAATTTGATGAAAAAAAAATTATTAAAGTTTTAAAACAAGCTCATGCCTATGATTTTATTTTTAATTTAAAAGATAATATTTTTACTATTTTAGACGAATTTGGAACAAATTTAAGTGGAGGTCAGCGACAAAGAATTGCAATTGCTCGTGCTTTGTATAAAAATCCTCAAATTTTAATACTTGATGAAGCTACATCAGCTTTAGATAATACAAGTGAATCTATTATAAGTGAAGTTATAAGTGATATATCAAAAGATAGAATTGTTTTTATAATAGCTCATAGATTAAGTACCATTAAAAATGCAAATAAAATAGCAGTTTTTAAAAAAGGTGAAATAGTTTGTCTTGATAAAGAAGAAAATTTATTAAAAAACTGTCTTGAGTATCAAAAATTAAATAATATATCACATACATCTAAACTTAAGACTTAATAATTATTTTCGTGCTTAATATTTTGTTTTAAAACAATATTGTTTATATTATTTTATGTGTTTAATATATACATTTTCTATAGGCTTAAAGAAAGTTTAAACTAATCTTTGCTATTCTTCTGTCCCGTTGAAAATATGATTATTTTTATAAAATTAGAGGATTAAAGTATGTATGCAATAATTAAGTGTGGTGGTAAACAATATAAAGTGGAGCAAGGTGATCTTGTAGATATTGATTATATTGGAAAAGCTGCTAAAGAAACTTTAGAAATTACTGATATTTTAGCTATTAATGATGGTGAGCTAAAAATGGGAGAAGAAATTTCTTCTTTTAAAGTTTATGCTGAAGTTGTTTTAGATGGAACAGGTGTAAATAGAGATAGAAAAGTAATTATTTACAAAAAAAGAAGAAGAAAAGATTCTAAGGTAAAAAGAGGTTTTAGAAAAAGCTTTACAAAAATTAGAATTACTAAAATAGCTTCGTAAATTAAGGAGATAGAGTATGGCTCATAAGAAAGGTCAAGGAAGTACGCAGAATAATAGAGATTCAGCTGGTAGAAGACTTGGTGTTAAAAAATATGGTGGTGAAACTGTAAGAGCAGGTAATATCATTATTAGACAAAGAGGTACTAAAATTCATGTTGGAAACAATGTAGGAATTGGTAAAGATCATACAATTTATGCTCTAATTGATGGAAAAGTAAAATTTGAAGTAAAAGATAAAAAAAGAAAAAAAGTTTCTGTTTACGTTTCATAATAGTTTTCATTAAATATACAATTGTTTAATTAAGGGTGTTTGGTTTTACCAGCACCCTTTTTTAGTTACAATAGAATAAATAAAATCTAAAATTGATATATTTTAATGTTTCATATAATTTAGGAGATTAAATGTTTATAGATAGTGTTAAGTTTACTATATCTTCAGGTAAAGGTGGTCAGGGTTGCTCTTCTTTTAGAAGAGAAAAGTTTGTAACAAAAGGTGGACCTGATGGTGGAGATGGTGGAAAAGGTGGAAATGTTTATTTTGAAGTAAATAATAATACTGATACTCTATCATGGTTTAAAGGAAAATATAATCTAAAAGCCCTAAATGGAAAAGCAGGTATGGCTCATAAAATGACAGGAAAATCAGCTCCTGAATATACTTTAATAGTACCTCCTGGAACACAAGTTATTGATGATGATACAGGTGAAATATTATATGATTTATTATATGAAGGACAAAAAGAGCTATTTCTTGAAGGGGGAAAAGGTGGGTTAGGTAATGTTCACTTTAAAAACTCAAGAAATCAAAGACCTACATATTTCCAACCAGGCTTACCTGGTAGTTCAAAAAATATAAGATTAGAGCTTAAACTTATTGCTGATGTTGGTTTAGTTGGGTATCCAAATGTAGGAAAATCTACACTTATTTCAATATCATCTAATGCAATTCCTGAAATTGCGAATTATGAATTTACAACTTTAACTCCAAAACTTGGTGTTGTGGAAGTTGGAGAATATAATTCTTTTGTGATGGCTGATATTCCTGGAATTATTGATGGTGCTAGTGACGGAAAAGGTTTAGGACTAGAGTTTTTAAAACATATAGAAAGAACGAAAACATTATTATTTATCTTAGATATTGCAAATTATAGAACTATATCTCAACAATATAGAGTTTTAAAAGAAGAGGTTGAAAAATTCTCAACAGATTTATCTAAAAGGAAATATGCAATTGCTTTTAGTAAAATAGATGCTTATTGTGGTGAAAATATTGAAAGTGATATTAAGTTGTTTATTGATGACTTAGGAATAGAGGCTTCAAGTTCAAATGAATTTGGAATTGATTTCAATCTTCCATATTATGTTCAAGATCTAATATTTAATATTTATGATAATGAAAAACCGTTTTTTATTATGCCAATATCAGCAATAACAAAATTTAATGACAAAGCTTTAAATTATGCCTTATACAAACTAATTGGATTAGATAAATGAATCGAATAGTGATAAAAGTAGGGAGTGCAGTATTACGAGAAAACAATGAATTAGCACTTCAAAGACTAAATAGCTTAGTTGATTTAATAGCAAAACTTAAATATGAAAAGAAATATGAAGTTATTTTGGTAAGCTCAGGAGCAGTTGCTGCTGGAAATATTACATTAAAGCTTGATAAAACAAATATTTTAAATAGACAAGCATTAGCAGCTATTGGTCAGCCATTATTAATGAAACATTATAAAAAAAGATTTCGTGAACATAATATAAAATGTGCTCAAGTTTTATTAGTAGCAGAAGATTTTGATTCAAGAAAAAGATCAAAAAATGCAAGAGCAGTTATCGAAATACTTTTAGAAAATAAAATTATTCCTATTGTAAATGAAAATGATGTTATTGCTAATGAAGAATTATTATTTGGTGATAATGATCAATTAGCAGCTCATTGTGCTTATTTCTTTAAAGCTGATATGTTAGTTATTTTAAGTGATGTTGAAGCATTCTATGATGATAATCCTCATACTAATAAAAATGCTAAAATATTAAAAAATGTAAATTTTATTAAAGAAGAAAATTTACAAATGAAACATACAGCTAATAGTGAATTTGCTACAGGTGGAATTGTTACAAAATTAAAAGCCGCACATTTTTTAATGCAAAAAAATATTCCTATGTATTTAAGCTCAGGCTTTAATTTAGAAAATGCTTATGAGTATTTACTTGAAAGTAGGCATACTAGTGGAACATTATTTAAAAAGTAAGGTTGAATAAATGAATAAAAAAATTCTTTTTATGGGTACTCCTTCATATGCCACAATAATTTTTAAAAGTTTAATAAAAAATTCTTATGAAATAATAGGTCTTTTTACACAAGCTGATAAAAAAGTTGGAAGAAAACAAATTTTAACATCTCCTAATATAAAACAATATTGTTTAGATAAAAATATAAATATTCCTATTTATCAGCCTCTTAAACTAAGAGACAATAAAGAAGTCTATGAACAAATAAAAGATTTGAAACCTGATTTTATAGTTGTAGCCGCTTATGGACAAATCCTACCAAAATGTATACTTAAATTAGCTCCTTGTATAAATCTTCATGCTTCATTATTGCCAAAATATAGAGGAGCTAGTCCTATTCAAGAAGCTTTGTTAAATGATGACAAATATACAGGTGTTACATCTATGTTAATGAATGAGGGTCTAGATACAGGAAATATTTTAGGGTTTTCATATTTATCTTTAAGGCCTGATATGGAAATTGCAGAAGTTTTTGAAGAATTATCATATATAGCAGCTAAATTAACTATAAAAACTTTAGAAAATTATGAAAATATAAAGCCTAAAAAACAAAATGATTCTTTAAGTTCACTTTGTAAAAAAATTAAAAAAGAATATGGAAAAGTAAATTTTAAAGATGCACAAAACTTGTATAAAAAATATAAAGCTTATTCTTCTTGGCCTGGAGTATTTTTAACTTCAGGACTTAAATTAAAAGATATAACTTTATTAGAAAGTGGCTCTATAAACAAAGAAGGTGAAATTTTAGAAATACAAGCAGAATATATAAAAATAGGATGTTTAAAAGGAACTTTAAAAATAAAAACTCTTCAAGCTCCATCAAAAAAATCTCTTTGTTCTTCTTTGTATGTAAAAGGTAAAAGATTAAATCTTAAAGAAATTTTAAAATAATATTAAATGAAGTTTATTAAACTAGAAACAGTTCCTTCAACACATATTTATTTAAAAGACTATATAAAACTAAATGGATATATAGAACCCTTATGTGTATTTAGTCAAGTGCAAACTAAAGGAATAGGAAGTAGAGGAAATTCTTGGGATGGGAAAAAAGGAAATTTATTTTTTTCTTTTGTTTTGCATAAAAATGTTTTGGCAAAAGATTTAAAACTTCAAAGTTTATCAATTTATTTTTCATTTTTATTAAAACATGTTTTAGCTCAAATGGGTTCTAAAGTTTGGATTAAATGGCCAAATGATTTTTATATTGAAGATAAAAAAATAGGTGGAACTATTACTTCATATAAAAAAAACTTGATTTATTGTGGAATAGGAATAAATTTAATAAAGGTTAATAAAGAATTTTCTAGTTTGGATATTATTATTGATATAAAAGAAAGTTTGAATATATTTTTTGACTTAATAAAAGAAAAAACATCTTGGAAGCAAGTTTTTAGTTATTTTAAGGTAGAATTTCAAAACAGTAAAAATTTTAAAGCTACAATAGATGGAAAAAAAATATCTCTTGAAAGTGCAACTCTACAAGATGATGGTTCAATTGAAATAAATAACAAAAAGGTTTTTAGCTTAAGATGATAACAGAAATAATAGCAATAGCAAATCAAAAAGGTGGAGTAGGCAAGACTACTACAGCTGTAAATTTAAGTGCTGCACTTGCATTGCAAAATAAAAAAGTTTTATTAATAGATGCCGATCCACAAGCAAATGCTACAACATCTTTGGGTTTTCATAGAGATACATATGAATATAATATTTACCATGTAATGTTAGGAACAAAAGAATTAAATGAGATAATTTTAGATTCAGAGATTGAAAACTTAAAAGTAGCACCTTCAAATATAGGTCTTGTTGGTATTGAAAAAGAATTTTATAAAAATATAAAGGAAAGAGAACTTGTATTAAAGAGAAAAATTGATCCTATTAAAAAAGATTATGATTATATAATAATTGACTCCCCTCCAGCATTGGGACCAATTACCATTAATACATTATCAGCTGCAAATTCTGTACTTATTCCAATTCAATGTGAATTTTTTGCATTAGAAGGTTTAGCACAGTTATTAAACACAATTAAACTTGTTAAACAAACAATTAATAGACAATTAAAAATTAAAGGTTTTTTACCAACAATGTATAGTGGTCAAAACAACTTATCTAAGCAAGTTTTCGCAGATCTTGCTAAACATTTTGAAAGTAAGTTATTTAGAGTTGATAGTAATTCTTACGTTGTAATACCTAGAAATATAAAATTAGCCGAAAGTCCTAGTTTTGGAAAACCAATTATGCTTTATGATCCACTAGCTAGTGGTACTAAAGCATATAGAAACTTGGCAAAAGCTATAGCAGGATAATAAGAAATGGCATTAGGTAGAGGACTTGGAGAATTATTAGGAGAAGTTCAGAATGCTTATGAACTTTCTTCTTCGGAACAAAATGAAAATAATGTTCTTGAAATAGATATTAATTTAATTAAAGCAAATCCACATCAACCAAGAAAAATATTTGATGCAGAAAAGCTAGAAGAATTGAGTAGTTCTATTGTTGAGTATGGTTTGCTTCAGCCAATTAGTATTATTGAAAATAGTAAAAATGATTATACTTTAGTTGCAGGTGAGAGACGATTAAGAGCTCATAAATTAGCAAACCTTGATACTATAAAAGCAATTATAATCAATATTGATAATTTAAAACTAAGAGAAATTGCATTGATTGAAAATATTCAAAGAGATGATTTAAATATTATTGAATTATCTTATTCTTATGCACAATTATTAAATGAACACAATATGACTCACGAAGAATTATCAAAAAAAGTTTTTAAAAGTAGAACTACTATTACAAATACTTTACGATTATTACAATTAAGTTCTTATGTGCAACAGTTTTTAGCAAACGATAAATTAACAGCAGGCCATGCAAAAGTCATGTTAGGACTTCAAGAAGAAGATCAAAAAATAGTAGCTGATTGTATTACAAAAGAAAAATTATCAGTTAGACAAGCAGAAACATTAATAAGAAATATGAAGAATGAAGAACTTAAAAAACCAAAAAACCAAAAAAAAGAATTTGATTTTAAAATTTTAGATGAAGTATTAAAAACATTTAAAAAAAATAAATTAAAAGTTAAAGCAGAAAAAAATTATTTTAAAATTGAAATAAATTCACAAGAAGATATTCAAAAGATATATAGCTACTTTAGTAACACTTTATAATTTTTGTTAATTATTTTATCTAAATTAATGTTATCTTATATAATATTTAGATATCATCTTTTTAGTTTTATTAAAACTAAACGTAAAAACTTTGGAGGAATGAATGTTAGACTTAAGTCCAGTATTAGTACTTAGTTCTGCTATTATTTTTCTTTTGGTTGTTGCTAGACTAAATAGTTGTCTTTTTAAACCTTTATTAAAACATATGGATGATAGAACAGAGTCTATAAAAAATGATTTAGCTAATGCAAAATCAAATTCCACAAATGTTGATAATATCTACAAAGAAGCTAATGATATATTAGCTAATGCAAAAAAAGAAGCTTCTATAATTAGAGAACAAGCATATACTAAATCAAAAGAAACTGCAGATGCAAAACTTGAAGATAGTAAAAAAAACCTTGAACTTAGATCACTTGAATTTAAGAGTGATTTAGAAAAAGAAGTAAAAGCTTTAAAAAAATCTTTACTTAGTTCTATGCCTCAATTTAATGAGAGATTAAAAGCTAAAATTAGCTCAATTTAAATGAAAGGAGATAATTTGAAATTATTGTTAACAGGAATTGTATTATTTCCTATGGTATTATTTGCTTCAAGTGAAGATGTTGAAACGGATATAGTTCAAAGGCTTTTTAATTTTGTGATTTTTGCTGGAATTTTATGGTATTTACTTGCTGATAAAATAAAAGTTTTTTTTGCAAATAGAACATTGGATATTCAAGCTAAACTTGATAAAGTTGAAGATACTTTGAAAGAATCTAAAAACAAAGTTGATGAAGCGAATAGACAATTAAGTGAATCAAAAGTACTTGCAAGTGAAATTGTTGAAAATGCTAAAAATGACATAGATTCAATTGCAAAAAAAGTTAATGATGCGGTTGTTATTGAAATTGCTAATTTGAATAAAAGTTTTGATGAAGGAAATACTGTTCAAATATCAAGAGAAAAGAAAAAAGTTATTTCTTCTGTTCTTGATGAGTTATTAAATGCAGAAAATCTTTCATTAAGTCAAGAAGAATTAGTTAATATTGTTCTTAAAAAGGTAGCATAATGAATGATTTAATAGCAAAAAGATATGTAAAAGCATTAATTCAAGATAGAAATAGTAGCTCTATTGAATATATTTGTGAAGAATTAAATGTCATTTCGCAGGCTTTTCATTCGGAAAAATTTGTTTCAATAATATATTCATCAGAAATAAAAACTACTGAAAAAGTAAATTTAATACTTTCTTTTTTAAAGAAACCAAAGAAAGAATTAGAAAATTTATTAAAATTATTAGGAACTAATAAAAGGCTAAATCTTATACCTGATTTGGTTAAAGAATTAGATGCTCAAATATCTAATATGAATAATTCACATTTAGGTACAGTTTATACTAATACAAAATTAACAAAAAAACATCTTTCTTCTATTGAAAAACAATTTAGTGAGAAATTTGAAGTTAATTTATCATTTTCTCAAAATGTTTGTGATTATGATGGTATTAAAGTTGACATTGATAGTCTTGGGATTGAGATATCTTTTTCTAAAGATAGATTAAAAACACAAATGATTGACCATATTTTAAAAGCGGTTTAGAACTTATATAAAGGAGATATTGAATGAGTGCAAAGATTCAAGCAGATGAGATTAGTTCGATTATAAAAGAAAGAATTGATAATTTTGAATTAAATGTAGATGTTAATGAAACAGGTAAAATCATTTCTTATGCAGATGGTATTGCTCAGGTTTATGGTTTAAAAAATGTAATGGCAGGAGAGATCGTTGAATTTGAAAACGGTGAAAAGGGTCTTGCTTCTAACTTAGAAGAGTCTTCAGTTGGTATTGTTGTTCTTGGAAAAGGTGTAGGTTTAAGAGAGGGTACTTCTTGTAAAAGACTTGGTAAAATTTTAGAAACACCTGTTGGTGATGCTATGATTGGAAGAGTTGTAAATGCTTTAGGTGAGCCACTTGATGGTAAGGGTGTTATTGATGCTAGTGATTATAAAGTAGTTGAAGAAAAAGCACCTGGGATAATGGCTAGAAAATCAGTTCATGAACCTTTACAAACAGGAATTAAAGCTATTGATGCACTTGTTCCAATTGGAAGAGGTCAAAGAGAGCTTATTATTGGTGATAGACAAACTGGTAAGACTACAGTTGCTATTGATACAATTCTTAATCAAAGCGATCAAGATGTTATTTGTATTTATGTTGCAATTGGTCAAAAAGCATCTACTGTTGCTTCAGTTGTAAGAACATTAGAAGAAACTAATGCCATGGATTATTCAATTGTTGTAAATGCTAGTGCATCTGATAGTGCTGCTTTACAATTTTTAGCACCTTATACAGCTGTTACTATTGGTGAGTATTTTAGAGATAATGGTAAGCATGTTTTAATTGTTTATGATGATTTAACAAAACATGCAGTTGCTTATAGAGAAATGTCTTTATTGTTAAGACGTCCTCCAGGAAGAGAAGCATTTCCAGGAGATGTATTTTATTTACATTCAAGATTACTTGAAAGAGCTGCAAAATTGAATGATGATTTAGGTGGTGGTTCTATGACTGCTTTACCAATTATTGAAACTCAAGCTGGGGACGTTGCTGCTTATATTCCAACAAATGTTATTTCTATAACTGATGGTCAAATATTTTTAGAAACTAATCTTTTTAATTCAGGTATTAGACCAGCTATTAATGTCGGACTTTCAGTATCAAGAGTTGGTGGAGCTGCACAAATTAAAGCTACTAAACAAGTTGCTGGTACTTTAAAATTATCACTTGCTCAATTTAGAGAACTTGAAGCATTTGCTCAGTTTGCATCTGATCTTGATGAAAATACAAGAAAAGAACTTGAACTTGGTCAAAGAATGGTAGAAGTTCTTAAGCAAGGTGTTAATGCTCCTTTAGTAATTGAGAAACAAATTTGTATTATTTATGCTGGAACTAAAGGTTATTTAAGTGATGTTGCTGTCTTGGATGTAGTAAGATATGAAGCTGAATTACATTCTTTTATTGAACAAAAATATTCTAAAATTTTAGAAGATATTAAAACAAATAAAAAGATAAATGATGATACTGAATCATCTTTAAAAGCAGCATTAGAAGAATTTAATACTATATTTAGTGCAAAATAAGGATAGTCTATGGCTAACTTAAAAGAAATTAAATTAAAAATTGGAAGTGTTAAAAACACTCAAAAAACAACAAATGCGATGAAGTTGGTATCTTCTGCAAAGCTTACAAGAACTAGACAATTATCTGAACAAGCTAGATCTTATGCTAAAAAAATAAATGAAGTACTAAGTGAAATTGCGAGTCGAGTTAGCAAGATACAAAATGGAGGGAATACCAATAAAGCATTTGTTCAAAATGATAATCCTAAGGTAGTAGATATCGTTTTTGTTACTGCTGATAAAGGTCTTTGTGGTGGTTTTAATATGATGACTATTAAAGCTGTTATTAAAATAATGAACGAATATAAACAAAAAGGTGTAACAGTAAGACTTAGAGTTTCTGGAAGAAAAGGTGTGGATTATTTTTCTTTTCAAAAATTAGATTTATTACAAAAAATAACAGATTTATCTGGTACACCTGATTATGATAAAGCGGCTGATTTTATAAAAGAAGTCGTATCTGATTTTAATGAAGGACATACAAATAAAGTTATATTAGTTTATAATGGATTTTTAAATATGTTAGCTCAGGAGTTAAAAATTAGAGAACTTTTACCAATTTCATTAGATAATATTGAAGTTTCCAAAGAAGAAACATCAATGTTAGAAATTGAACCAGATGATGACGAAGAAGTGCTAAATGAATTAACAGGAAAGTATATTGATTTTAATATGTACTATTCTTTAATTGATTCTTTAGCAGCAGAACATAGTGCAAGAATGCAAGCTATGGATGCAGCAACCAAGAATGCAAAAGAAAAGGTTGACTCTTTGACAGTTGAATATAATAAAGCTAGACAAGCCGCAATCACAACAGAGCTAATTGAAATTATCTCTGGTGTTGAATCATTAAAATAATATAAAGGAGCTGCCCGTATGAAAGGTAATATTATTCAGGTAATGGGTCCCGTCGTAGATGTAGAATTCGACGGATACTTACCAGAAATTAACGAAGCAATTGAAGTTAAGTTTGAAGATAAAAATCATGATAGATTAGTTTTGGAGGTTGCTGCACATATCGGTGATAGTCGTGTAAGAACTATTGCCATGGATATGACTGAAGGATTAACAAGAGGTCAAGAGTGTATAGCTACAAAAGGACCTATTCAAGTTCCTGTTGGTGAATCTGTATTAGGAAGAATTTTCAATGTTATTGGTGAGCCAGTTGATGGTGGAGAAGCCGTTCCTAAAGATACTCCAAGATGGTCTATTCATAGAGCTGCCCCAGAGTTTGAAGAATTATCAACAAAAACTGAAATGTTCGAAACTGGTATTAAAGTAGTTGATTTACTTGCTCCTTATTCAAAAGGTGGAAAAGTAGGTTTATTTGGTGGTGCTGGTGTTGGTAAAACAGTCATTATTATGGAATTAATTCATAATGTTGCTTTTAAACATTCTGGTTATTCTGTATTTGCAGGTGTTGGTGAGAGAACTAGAGAAGGAAATGACCTTTATTATGAAATGAAAGACTCAAATGTACTTGATAAAGTTGCACTTTGTTATGGTCAAATGTCTGAACCTCCAGGAGCAAGAAATAGAATAGCATTAACAGGGCTAACCATGGCTGAATACTTTAGAGATGAACAAGGTCTTGATGTACTTATGTTTGTTGATAATATTTTTAGATTTGCACAATCAGGTTCAGAAATGTCAGCTTTATTAGGAAGAATTCCTTCTGCTGTTGGATATCAACCAACTTTGGCATCTGAAATGGGTAAACTACAAGAGCGAATTACTTCAACATCCAAAGGTTCGATTACTTCTGTTCAAGCTGTATATGTACCAGCAGATGATTTAACAGATCCTGCACCTGCTTCTGTTTTTGCTCACTTGGATGCAACAACAGTATTAAATAGAAAAATTGCTGAAAAAGGCATTTATCCTGCAGTTGATCCTCTTGATTCATCTTCAAGAATTCTAAGTGCTGATATTTTAGGACAAGAACATTATGATATAGCAAGAGGTGTTCAATCGGTTCTGCAAAAATATAAAGATTTACAAGATATTATTGCAATTTTAGGTATGGACGAATTATCAGAAGAAGATAAAATGACAGTTGCACGAGCTAGAAAAATTGAGAGATTTTTATCTCAGCCATTTTTTGTTGCTGAAGTATTTACAGGAAGTCCAGGTAAATATGTAGAACTAAATAATACTATTACTGGGTTCAAGGGAATTCTTGATGGTAAATATGATGATATTCCTGAAGGTGCATTTTATATGGTAGGTGGAATTGATGAAGTTTTGGCAAAAGCTGAAACAATGAAATAATTAAAGGTTACTTGTGGACACATTAAAATTATCAATAGTTGCACCAAATGGTCAAATTTTTTGTGATGATGTAAAAACAGTAACTCTTCCTGGAAAAGAAGGAGAGTTTGGTGTTTTACCTGGACATTCATCTATATTATCATCCTTAAGTGTGGGTGTTATTATCATAGAGCAAAAAGATTCAACTCAAGCAGTTGCTATTAACTGGGGACATGTAAAAGTTAGTGAAAACTCAGTTGATGTTTTAGTAGATGGTGCAGTAGCATTAAGTTCTGGAGAAGATTCTAAAATTGCTCAAAATATAGAAGCTGCAAAAAAACTAGTTAACTCAGTAAAAGATGCCAATGTATCTTTAGCCTCAGTTGAAGCTAGAATTAATTCATTTTCATAAAATCTCTAATGATTGATATGCTACTTGATTATATTAGTAATGGTAGTGCAATAACACTTATAGTGTTAGCACTATTATCCATTTATTTAATACTTGTATTTTGGATATTTATTTATAGAGTATTTTATTTAAATGCAGAAATATTTAATGAAAAAAAATCCTTAGATTCGTTAACGTCAAGGTCTTCAAGTATTAGTCCTTTATCAGCTCTTTCAAAATGTTCTAATAATTCTAATCAAAAAGAAATCTTACATGCTTGTGAAATATCAATTATAAAAGATGCTAGTATTGGAGTATCATGGATGTCTATTATTGCATCAACTTCTCCTTTTATAGGATTATTTGGTACTGTTGTTGGTATTTTAGAATCATTTGCAAAATTTTCAGCTCATGAAAAAGTTGGTTTTTCTATTATAGCCCCTGCTATTTCAGAAGCTTTAGTAGCAACTGCTGCTGGAATTTTTGTAGCAATATTTGCATATACTTTTCATCAAATATTAGTTAGAAAAATTTATGAACTCAATACTTATTTAAAGGCACAATCTGAAATTTTAATAGTTAGAGTATAAAATTGTGTATGATTATAATCAAAAACCTGATTTAAATATAACTCCTTTAGTTGATGTTATGTTGGTATTATTAGCTATTATGATGGTTACAGTTCCTGTAATAGAATTTGAAGAGCCGATTAATCTTCCACAAGGAAGCAAATCAAAACAAGTTCAAACTTTAAAAAAAATTAATATTTTGATTACTAAAGATAGAGAAGTTCTTTTAAACAAAAAAAAATATGACTTAAATAATTTTTCAGATAGTTTTATTTTATTTTCAGAAAATAAAAACAGGAAAACCCCTATTTATATAAGAGCTGATAAAACATTAATATATGATGATATTATGTATATTTTAAGAACAGTAAAAAAGTCTGGATTTCATAAAGTATCATTAGTAACTAATCAATAAAATGCAAAATAAAACCTATTATTATATCTCAGGTTTTGTTTCTATTTCCTTATATATAGGTATTTTTATTTTGTTTTTATATTATATAAATGCAAGTGATTATAAAAAATTTGATTCTTTTTCGCAAACCACAGTTTTACAATTAGATATAGTATTTGATAATCAAAATATTTCAAAAACAAATATAAAACAAGAAAGTATTCTAAAAAAATCAAGTTCTAAATCTTATAAAAAACAAGCAAATTATAAAACATTATTTGCTAAAGTAAATACGAAGTCTAAAAATATACAAAAAAAAGATATATATAATAATAAAGCTAGTAAAAATATAAGTAGATTTAAATCAAGATTTGAAAAAATACAAAAGAATAAATCAAATCTAGTTTCAAAAATTTTAAAAGATATTGAAATAAAAAACACCAATAAAGAAATCAGTTTTAAAAGCAATAAAGGTAAAACACATCCTTATTATTCTAAAATAAAAGAAACTTTAGAAATAAGGTGGAACTTGAAGTTTCCTCAATCGGGATATAGTACAAAGGTTCTTGTAATTATTACTAAAAATGGAATATTTGATTATAAGATAATAAAAAATTCAAATAATTATTTATATGATGAATTATTACTTGAATTTTTAGATGAACAAAAAGAACTTGCTTTTTTAAATCATAATTTAGGAGCAAATGTAAAAATAATAATAAATTTTAAATCAAAGGAAAAATAAATGAATAAAATATTATTTATATTTTTTATTATTGCAAATTATTTATTTGCTCAAAATGTAGAACTAGATGTTATAAATCAACAAGTATCTATTCCAAAAATAAAAGTTTCTGTATCAAATGATAGTATTAATGATGTTTTAAGTAATAAAATAAAGAATATTTTAGAAAAAGATTTAGAAGTTAGTGGACATTTT
>JADGEG010000148.1 GCA_016744485.1 Arcobacter sp.
ATATATAAAATGATATCTTTTATAATATTATTATTTATTTCTATAAATATAGTGTCTTTATCTAATTCTATAACTAAATACCAGTTTGTAATAGGAATTTTACTATATGCAAGTAGTTTTTCAATTTCATTTGACTTAGCTATTCCAAAATGTTCATCTTCATTTATTCTGATTTGTGCAAATAGTTTATTTTTACTAGAAAGCATATTTTTGTTTTTGTGAATTAATGTTATACCATCATTTGCTACTAAATATGCAAAACCACCATATCCTATATTTACATTTAAGATAGAATCAACAACCGTATCTAAAAAAATATCTGAACCAATAACCCCAAGAAGTTTACCATTTCTAATAAAAGGTGTAAAAACTGTTACAACAAGTTTTTTTGTTGTAACATCAATATAAGGTTTAGTTACACCAGCTTTTTTTAGAAGTACAGCTTTTTTATACCAAGGTCTACCTCTGGCATCAAAATTATCTTTTTTTATATTTAAAAAATCTCCGCTAGATGTTAAAAAATCTCCATTTTCTTCAAACCCAATATAAAGGTCAACAAATCTACCAGCTTTTTTACCTAGAAGTAATTTATCAATTATATTTTTATTATTTACTGTTAAATTATTTACAGACATTTCTTCTTCAACTGCTTTAACTATATCAATTTTAGCTTGTAAATAACTATTTATAAATTTTGATGTTTGTTTTGAAAGTTCCAATTCTTTTTGAATAATTAAATTATTCTGAGCAGTATATGCATTGTGAGTATTATAATACCCAAGTATTACAAAAGAACATGATACACTAAATAAAAGAAGAAACAAAAGTTTTGTTTTAATTGATGACTTAAACATAAAAAATCCTTAGTATAAATTAAGGAAAGATTATAACATAATTTTTAAAATAAAAATTATTTTTAAAATAAAAGCTTACTCATAAGTTACTATATATATTATTTTATTTTTCATCATAGAACAAAATCATATATATTTGATTTGTTCTATGAAAGTTTTTATAAAAATGGATTACCGTATAATACGATCATTGCAATAACAAGTGCATAAATCACTTGAGCTTCAATCATAGCTAAGGCTATAAACATAGTAGTCATTAACTTTGCACCTAAACCTGGGTTTCTAGCAGTTCCAGCAATAGTTGCAGCTGCAGTATTTCCCATACCAATAGCTCCACCAAGAGCAGCAAGACCAAGACCAACACCAGCTGCTAATACTGAATAAGCTTTTAAAGTTTCATTTACAACTGTTTCTTCAGCAGCAAATGCTACACCAGCAATAGCTAACATTAAAAGAACGATTTTTTTCATTCTATTTCCTTAATAAGTAATTTATACAAAAAATACTTTCGGCTTGCGTAACTAGTTTATACAAACTAGCAATAAATACATAAATGCATTTATTTCCCTACTTATAGTTTTGTAAGATAGGATTATACATAAGTCAAAATTAAAAGAATATTATAAATAGAAGTTTTAAATATATTTAGAGTATAATCTTGTTTAAATTAAATTAAAAGGTGCAGATACTATGAAAAAGATTTTTTTATTTTTTGTTGTTTTAATTCTTTCATTAATTGGAATAACATATACTTTACTATTTACAAGTACAGGTAATACATTTTTAGCTTCTCAAATTGAAAGCAAAGTGAATGAAGGACAAAGGGATGTAAATGTAAAAGTTAAAGACTTAAAATTAACTTTGAATGAAATATTATTTCATGTAAGTGTTGATAAAAATTCAAGTATCCTTATACAAGGTAAATTTAATTTATTTGAACAAACAGTTAATTTGACTTATGATATTAATATCAAAGACTTATCAAGATTACAAAATATTACAAAACAAAAACTAAATGGTTCTTTTGCAACAAAAGGTTCAATAAAAGGTAATAAAGAATTAGCTATTATACAAGGTATTAGTAGCATTGCTTCTAGTAAAACTTCATATAATGTTAAACTTGTTGATTTTAAACCTAGTAATATTAATTTTGTAATGTTAAATGCAAAAATAGAAAAACTTTTACATTTAGTTAATCAACCTTTATATGCAAAAGGTGATTTAAACATAAATGCAAAAATTAAAAATGCAAATATTGAACATCTAGATGGTGTAGTTTTAACCACTATTGCAAATACAGTTATTAATAATACATTAATTAATAAACAATTCAATCAAAAGTTAAAAGAAACTCTTATTGTAAATGCTAATATTAAAACTGATTTAGTTCCAAATAAAGCAAAATCAAAAATTAAACTACTTACTAGTATAGCAAATGTATATACGAAAAATACGATATATGATATAAAAAAACAATCTTTATTTAGTGATTATATTCTAAATATTCCAAGTTTGTCTAAACTTTTTGATATTACTCAAACAAAAATGAGAGGACAATTAGATATAAACGGTACAGTAAAACAAAGTAAAAATAATTTAGAAGTAAAAGCTTTATCTAAACTTTTTGATGGAAATATGGATGTATTACTTCATAATAATAAATTAAAAGCAAATATAAAAGACATACAAGTGCGAAAACTAATACATACTTTATATTATCCTGAATTTTTTAATTCTCTTGCTAATCTTAACTTAAATTATAATTTAGTTTCACAAAAAGGTATATTAGATGCTAATTTAACAAAAGGTAAGTTTTTAACAAGTGAATATTCAAGTCTTATTAATATGTTTGCAAAATTTGACTTAACAAAAGAAATCTATAATCATGTTGTTCTTAAAAGTGATATTAACAAAAATATTATAAAAACATCTGTTAATATGTCAAGTAAACATACAAATATTTCTGTAGAAGATAGTTTAATAGACACAAAATTAAATACTATAAAAGCACTTGTTAAAACACAAATTAAAGCTATTAAATTTGATACTAAAGTATCAGGTTTATTAACTGAGCCTAAAATTAAACTAGATACAAAAAACCTTTTTAAAAATAAAGTAAAAGATGAACTTATGAATAAATTATCTAAAAAATTAAAAATAGGTTCTTTAAGTAATAAAAAATCGTCAAGTCAAATAAAAGATGAACTTATGAATAAATTATCTAAAAAATTAAACTCATCTTCTAAAGAAGAATCTTCAAATAAACTAGATAAGAAAGCATTAGCTAAAGAACTTCAAAATTTATTTAACTAATAAAATATAAAATAAGGATTACATATTAATGTCACAAGAATTACTTAATAAACAAGCAAATACAATAAGGTTTTTATCAACAGATATGATTCAAAAAGCAAAGTCAGGGCATCCTGGAGCTCCTATGGGTTTAGCAGATATTGCTACAGTTTTAAGTGCGCATATAAATATTAATCCATCTGATGAAAAATGGCTAAATAGAGATAGACTTGTTTTCTCAGGAGGACATGCTAGTGCTTTAGTTTATTCTTTACTTCATTTATGGGGTTTTGATGTTAGTTTAAATGATATAAAAAAATTTAGACAAACAAATTCTAAGACACCAGGACATCCTGAATATGGACATACTCATGGTATAGAAATCACAACAGGACCTTTAGGGCAAGGTATTGCAAATGCTGTTGGTTTTTCAATGGCATCAAAATATGCACAAACTTTATTAGGTAAAGATGTAATTAATCATAAAGTATATTGTTTTTGTGGAGATGGTGATTTACAAGAAGGACTTTCATATGAAGCAAGCTCAACAGCTGGGCATCTGAATTTAGATAATTTAGTACTTATTTATGATTCAAATAATATAACAATTGAAGGTGATACTTCTCTTGCTTGGAGTGAAAATGTTAAAAAAAGATTTCAAGCAATAAATTTTGAAGTTTTTGAAATAGATGGACATAATTTTAAGCAAATTGATCAAGCTTTTATTAAGGCAAAACAAAGTTTAAAACCTGTGTTGATCATAGCAAAAACTTCAATAGGAAAAGGTGCGGCTACTCTTGAAGGAAGTCATACTACACACGGAGCTCCTTTAGGTGATGAAGAAATTAAAGCTTCAAAAATCAAAGCTGGTTTTAATCCTGATGAATTATTTGTCGTTCCTTATGATGTTAAAGCTGCTTTTGATAAATTAGTAATTGGCTCAGATATACAAAATACTTGGAACGATTCTTTAAATGATAAAGCTAAAAAAATGATACAAGAATTGAAAAATCCTGATTTTTCTTCTATCTCTTATCCTGCATTTGAAGTAAATTCATTAGTAGCAACAAGAGATTCAAATCATAAAATTTTAAATGCAATTGCACAAGCAATACCAGGATTTTTAGGTGGATCTGCTGATTTATCTCCTTCAAATAAAACTACTTTAATAAATGAAAAAGATTTTCCAAATGGTAAAAATATACATTTTGGAATCAAAGAACATGCTATGGCATCCATTGTAAATGCTATGAATTTATATGGTTTATTTAGAGTGTTTTCAGCTACTTTTTTTGTATTTTCAGATTATTTAAAACCAGCTGCACGAATAGCTGCCCTTGCATCAATTCCACAGCATTTTATATGGACTCATGATTCTATTGGTGTAGGTGAAGATGGTCCAACTCATCAGCCAATTGAACATTTAAGTCAATTTAGAGCTTTACCAAATTTTTATGTATTTAGACCAGCAGATGCAAGTGAAAATGTACAATGTTGGAAAACCGCATTAACACTACAAGCGCCAAGTGCTTTTGTTTGTTCAAGGCAAGGTTTAAAAGTTTTAAAAGATGAAAGAGAATTTGGAAGTGTTTCAAATGGTGCTTATTTACTTAAAAAAAGACCAAATTCAAGCATAACTATTATGGCATCAGGATCTGAATTAACTCTTGCTTTAGAAATAGGATGCTTGTTGGAAAAAGAAAATATAATTGCCAATATTGTTTCAGTACCTTGTTTTGATTCTGT
>JADGEG010000149.1 GCA_016744485.1 Arcobacter sp.
ATTGTTTATGATAGTTTAATTGAAGCTGCTGATAATGTTCAAAAATATAAATATGTATGTAAAATGGTTGCTCATTTAAATGGTAAAACTTGTACTTTTATGCCAAAACCCTTGTATGGTGATAATGGAAATGGTATGCATGTACACCAATCAATTTGGAAAGATGGTAAAAATTTATTTTATAAGCAAGGTGAATATGCCAATTTATCTGATATGGCTAGACATTATATAGGTGGTGTTTTTAAACATGCTAGGGCTGTTGCTTCGTTTACAAACCCATCGACAAATTCATATAAAAGATTAATTCCAGGATTTGAAGCACCTTCAATTTTAACTTATTCTTCTCAAAATAGATCAGCTTCTTGTAGAATTCCTTATGGTGCAGGTGAAGGTGCTACAAGAATTGAAATGAGATTTCCAGATTCAACTGCTTGTCCTTATTTAGCATTTGCTGCTATGCTTATGGCTGGACTTGATGGAATTAAAAATAAAATTGAACCAATTGGTCCTATGGATGAAGATTTATTTGAGATGCCTTTAGCTGAAATAAGAGAAAGAAATATACCTCAAATGCCTCATACTCTAAGAGGTTCGCTAGAAGCACTAATAAGAGATAATGATTTCTTAAAACCTGTATTCACACAAGATATGGTTGATGTTTATCAACATTTTAAATTTGAAACACAAGTATGGCCTGATGAAGCAAGACCAACTGCATTTGAGTTTAAAACAACTTATTCTTGCTAAAATACATAAAAAAAGTAAAAAGCAAATTAATTAAATTTGCTTTTTCAAGCTTAATTAAGTCTGTCTTCTAGCTTAAATCTAAATCTTGTGTTTGTAATTTATGTTAGAAATTATTTACTATATTTACTTTTCTAATTGTAACCCTTATTAATTTATTTATACACATAATTATTGTATTTTGTGTATAAATTTAGAACACCACTTCATCTTAAGAATACTGTGAGTACTATAAATGGTATTGTATGATATATTAAATTTACAAATTCCATTTTTATCCTTAACTTTTCAACTAATATTTAATACACACTTATTACACATTTCAAGTTGTTACAATTTTTCATATTAATTTTAGGAGAATATAATGAAAAAAGGTTTTTTAATATTAGGAATCAGTTTCTTAGTTTCATTAAGTTTACATGCAAATAAAAATACAAGTACAAGTGTAAAAAAAATGAGAATTGTTGGTTCATGGAGTAGTCTTTCTTTGTATAAAGAGTATGAAAAACCATATTGGAAAAAACAGTTTCAAAATGAATTTGGAATTAAAGTTAGATTAAGTTCTTTAGGACAGATTAAATTAAAAGGTGCAGCAGTATATAGACAGCTAGCAAAAGGTGTTTTTGATGTAGTTTCAACTGTAGGAGCTTATGTGGTATCTGATTCTCAAACAATGGCAGGTTTAGATTTTCCAGCAATAGCAAATGATTTGCCAACAGCAAAAAAGCTCGTTGATGCTTATAAAAATACTTTAAATAAGGCTCTAAAAGATGATTTTAATTCAAAGTTATTAGCAGTTGTACCTTATCCTGCTCAAGTATTATTTTGTAAAGAAAAAATATCTTCTTTAAGTGATTTAAAAGGTAAAAAAGTAAGAGCATCAGGCTGGACGGTTGCAGAATTTTTAGATGGTATTGGAGCAACAGGTATAACGATGTCATATTCAGAAGTTCCTCAGTCTTTACAAAGAGGTGTAATTGATTGTGCAGTAACAGGAGGTTTATCTGGATATTCTTCAGGTTGGGGTGAAGTATCAAAATATTTTTATCCACTACCAATTGGAGGTTGGGCTTATGTTGTTACAGCTATGAATCTTGATACTTGGAATAAATTTTCATTAAATGATCAAAATAAATTATTAAATTCAATTGATAAACATATTGTTAAACCAGCATGGTTAAAAAGTAGTTATGAAACATCTGAGGGACAGAAGTGTTTAACTGGACAAAATTGTTCTTATGGTAAATCTAATAATATGATATTAGTGAAGGTAAAAGAAGAAGACAGACAATTATCTAAAAAAATATTGGTTGAACAAGTAATTCTAAAATGGACAAAAAAAGTTTCACCAAGTATTATAAAGCAATGGAATGATACTATTGGAAAAGTAGTAAATATTGTAGCAAAATAAGGATTTATTATGTTAAATCATTTACAAAAATATTCACAGTTTTTTGTTTATTTATGTGGAATCTTACTTTTTAATTCTGTATTTATAATAAGCATAGAGGTTTTTTTAAGAAAATTTTTTAACTTTTCTTTTGGTGGGGTTGATGAGATTTCATCATATATTTTAGGAATTTGTATTTCTTGGTCTTTATCATATGTATTATTTGAAAAAATGCACATAAGAATAGATGTATTTTATAATTTGGTATCAAATAAATTTAAATTATTTTTAGATTTATTTTCAATGTTTTGTACTTTATTATTTATATCATTTTTAACTTATTACTCTTCTTTAGTTTTTCTAAGATCATTGGATAAAAATTCAATGGCAAACACACCTTTAGGAACTCCTTTATGGATTCCTCAAGGTATTTGGTTTTTAGGTTTTGTTTTTGTTGTTTATGTATTGTTTTTTAAAGCATTAATTTCTTTTATTACAAACAAAAAAAATAATTATACAAGTATAAAGAAGGAATTATAATGTTATTCATTTCTATATCAATAGTTATTTTACTTGTATTGTTATTAATATCAGTGCCAGTTGCTTCAACTATAGCTGGAGTTGGAATTATTATTGGATATTTTTTTTCTGATTTTCCTATTTTTGAAGCTGTTGGTGAAATAACTTGGAGTGCAAGTACCGATTTTTTATTATTATCTATTCCTTTTTTTGTATTATTGGGTGAAATATTACTTCATTTAGGAATAGCAAAAAAGATTTATTTTGCTTTGTATCAATGGTTATCTTTTTTACCAGGAGGTTTATTACATGCTAATATAGCATCTTCTGCTATATTTTCTTCTATATCTGGATCATCAGTGGCAACGGCTGCAACTATTACAACTGTAGCTATGCCTCAATGTGAAAAATATGGATATAAGAGTGGATTTTTTGCAGGAACTATTGCAGCAGGTGGTACTTTAGGTATTTTAATTCCACCTTCAATTAATTTAATAGTATATGGATTTTTAACAAATACTTCAATTCCTAAATTATTTATTGCAGGATTAGTTCCTGGGATATTATTAGCATTATTATTTATGGGTTTTGTTCTAATTTATAGTATTTTAAAAAAAGATAAAAAACAAGTAAAAATAAATGTCTCATGTGGTGCAAGATTTACTGCATTAAAAGATTTACTTCCTATTATAATATTATTTATTTTAATTATGGGTTCAATTTATGCAGGGTTTGCGACACCTACTGAAAGTGCTGCTTTAGGTGTAGTTTTAACTCTAATCATTACATATTTTTATGGTTTATTAAATAAAGAAGTTATAAAAAAATCTATTATTGGAACTATGAGAACAACGGGCATGATTATGTTTATTATTATTGCTGCAAATTTTTTAAATTTTGTATTAGTTTCTATTGGATTAACTGATGATTTATCTTCTTTTATAGAAGAACTTAAAATATCAAAATATGCAATGTTAGCTATTATTACTCTTTTATTTATTGTTTTAGGTTTATTCATTGAAACACTTTCTTTAATGGTAATTACAATTCCTATTGTTGCACCTGTTATGATTGCATTAGGTTTTGACAGTGTTTGGTTTGGTATTTATCTAATTATTCTAATTGAAATGGCTTTAATAACTCCTCCTGTAGGACTTAATTTATATGTAGTTCAAGGAATACGAAATAAAGGAAATATAAGTGAAGTTATGAAAGCTTGTATACCTTTTGTTTTAATCATGATTTTAATGGCTATATTAATGGTTATTTTTCCACAAATTAGTTTATATTTAGTTCAGTATGTGTAAGGAGATATGAAAATGAATGCTAAAGAACTTAGAAAATTAATATCTAGTGGTGGGTTTAATAAACCTACTGCTGGATATTGTAAAGGCCATGTTCAAACAAATATGCTAGTTTTACTAAAAAAGTATGCTGATGATTTTGAAGAATTTGCAAAACAAAATAATAAAGCAATACCTATTTTAGAAATAATACATAATTCACATACTTCTAAAATACTAGCAAATAGTGCAAATTTATTAAATGAATTACCATCATATAATATATTTGAAAATGGAAAATTAATAAAAAAAGTAAATAACATGGAAGTATATTATACGAAAGATTTAGTATTTTTTCTAATTGGTTGTAGTTTTACTTTTGAACATTCACTCCAAGAAGCTTTAATACCTTTACGGCATATAGATCAGCAAAAAAATGTTTCCATGTATAATACAAATATCAAATTAAACAAAGTAAATATATTTGAAGGGAATATGGTAGTTTCTATGAGATCTATTAAAAAAGATAAAGTAGCAGATGTTTGTGTTATTACAAGCCATTATCCAAAAACACATGGAAGTCCAATACATATAGGATACCCTAATATGATAGGAATAAATGATATTAATAATCCAGATTATGGGGATAAAATAGAAATTAAAAATGATGAGATAGCAGTATTTTGGGCATGTGGTGTAAGTGTTCAAAATATGTTGGAAAATATAAAGTTGCCTTTTTTTATTACACATACACCTGGATATATGTTTATTTGTGATAAAAAAGATAAAGATTATTATGTATAAAATTATTTATCTATTAATTTATACCCTTCTTGTATAATGGGCATCTCTAAAAACTACAGCTAACCAAGTCAAAACCATAATTTAGATAAAATAAGTACTATATATTATTAAAAGGCTTCATAAATGCTAGGATTA
>JADGEG010000005.1 GCA_016744485.1 Arcobacter sp.
ATAATATTTTGACCATATAAAATATTATTATTATCATTTAATAAAATAAATTCTATATTATAGATGCTTTCTATTTTAAGTAATATTTTTTTTAGTTCTTGTAATGATATTTTACTTTTACTATATTTAAATAAACCATTTATTTCATTCATATGTTTATTTAAAATAATTCTTTCTTCTTCTAAGGAGGCATTGGATTTTGTTTCTATATTTTTAATATATTTCTCTAAGATGTTTTGATTGTGGAAATTATCTTCTTTGAGGTGTAGTTTGACTGCATTTTCTTTTTCAAAATTTAATACTAAAAAAGTAATAAAAATTGAAAATATAGCAGTAGCAAGTACAAAGACTATGGGAGTATACCTTATATGATGTTTTATATCAAAAAAAGTATAAAATTTTCTTTTATTAAAAAACATTAGTATATTACCTTTGTTAAATATAAACCATTTGCTTTTACAGGTATTTTAAATAAACATTTTTTTTTAATTAATTGAGCTTTTAAATCTTTGATACTTAATTTATCATCTGAAATTTTCAATAAAAATCCAACCATAAGACGTATTTGTGATCTTAAATATGAATTCGCTACAAATTTAAAGATATAAATATCTTTATGTTTATAAAATTTAACATCAAAAACCTCTCTTATGGTATTTTCTTTGTCACTTCCTTGTTTATGAAAATAAAAAAAATCATGCACTCCAATAAAATGTCCTATTGCCTCATTTATTTTATCTAAATTTATATTTTCTACATAGCTTATAAAATTAGCATTAAAAGCTGTATGAGGTTTGGTACTTATTATATATCTATAAATTCTTTTTTTTGCATGAAATCTTGCATGAAACTCATCTTTTACTTGTTGTATTTTCAATATTCTAATACTTGAATCTAGGCATTTATTCATAGCTTTTTGTAGTTTAATTAAATCATGCCAGTATTTTGGTAATATACAATTAAATACTTGCCCTAAAGCATGGACATTCTTGTCTGTTCTTCCACTTAATATTATTTTTGTACTTATATTTAATGTTTTAAAAACATTTAATAAACTATTTTCAATAGTTTTTGCATTATTTTGTTTTTGTGAACCAAAATATTGTGTACCGTCATAAGAAATTATAAATTTTGCATTCATTTTAATATTTTTTAGCAATAGTTTGACGATATAAAATATAGCTTATACTTAACCAAACCAAAGGAAGCAGATATAAAGAGTGAAGTAAAAAAATATCTGATAATTGCTTTGCTAAAAAATAATAAAAAACAATGCTTAATAAAGAATATAATATAACTTTACTTTTTTCATATCTTGGATTAAAGTATCCAAAGACTAAAATTAGAAATAACGATAATAATGGAAATAAAGATATAAGAATATAAAATGCAAACTTATTTGCATCATTTATATCTTCTTTTAATGTATCTTTCCAAAATCTATAAGAAGTAGAATAATTATATGATTCTTTTGAACTTTGTATATTATTGCTTAAAGATAATTGCTTATAATTGATTTGATTTATTTCTTTTTTATCCATATAAAATGATTTACCATCAAAAAGCTGAAAATCAAGCTCACCATTTTTATTATTTAAAACAGCACTTTTTGAAATAATAAATTGATCAGTATTATCTTTAGTTTTAAAAAGCTTTATTTGCTTATAAGTTTTATCTTTTTTAGAAGATATGTATATTAGCCAGTCCCCAAATTTTTGACCAAATTCAGAAGCTTTAATATTAAAATTAGCTTGATTTTCTTTTTGTTCTAAAAACTGATCATTTAAATACTTTGCTTTTGGTATTAAACCTAAAGAAATGATTAATATAGTAAAACTTAAAATTAAACTTATAGGCAAAAATATTTTTAGTATTTTTAAAGGATTTAAACCAAAAGAAGTTATTACAACTAATTCATATTCGCTAGATATTTTTGATAAAGTAATAGCAAGAGATATAAAAAAAGACACGGGCATAGTGTAAAATATAATTGTTGGCATTACATATAAATAAAATTGAAACAATTCAAAAAAGTTAATAGTAATTATAGATGTCAAGGAAGCAATCTTAACTAAAAATATTAAAGATGTAATAAAATATAAACCTAAAAATATTGGGAAAAAACTTTGAGATAAGTGAGAAAAAAGATAATTATTTAATTTCAATTTAGTAACTTTGATAAAGATAAAAAATATTCCACAAGAAAACCTAAAAATAAATAAGGAATAAATGCCGTGTGAATATCTTTTCTTAAACAATTAGCTAAAAAAGATGGAATAATGGCAAAAATAGCTGCTAAAAACATAACAATCATCGCTCCTTGTACTCCTAAAATTACAGCAATTGCAGCAATAACTGGAATATCTCCCTCACCTAGTGCTTCTTGAGTTTTTAAAGTATTATCTTTTAATATTTTAGCTTTAATGTTTTGTATATAAAAAGATACTACAAAATTTAATAAAACAAAAGCACCTGCTAAGATAAATGCACTTGTTAGAGAATCTAATAAAGAGTAAGGACTTACGAAAAAAGATAAAAATAAAATAAGTAAAAGAAGATAATCAGGAACAGCTTTATATGCAAAGTCAATAAAACACAAAGTTATAAATACATATATTAAAAGTATTATAAAAAGAAACTCTAGAGAAAAGTCTAGTTTTATAAAAAGCACATATGTTAATATTCCACTTATTAGCTCTACTGTAAAATATTGTAAAGATATTTTATTTGAACAATAAGCACATTTACCTTTTAGAAATAAAAAAGACAATAAGGGTATGTTATAATACCATGAAATTGTATGTTTACAATACATACACTGACTCCTTGGTCTAATTATACAAAGCCCTAAAGGAAGTCTTAGTATTAATACATTTAAAAATGAGCCAACAATACAACCAAAAATAAAACTAAACACAGCCAAATCGTCTTTCTCTGTTATTATAGTCACTTATGATATCATCTAGTTCATAAGATGTAAATTCTGGCCAGTATGTATTTGAAAAAAACAATTCAGCATAAGCATTTTGCCATAATAAATAATTTGATAACCTATATTCACCACTTGTTCTAATTAAAATATCAACATTTCCAATATTTGCAGTATCTAAACAAAGTTCAAAGTTTTCTTTGTTTATATTTAGTTTTTTTGTATTTAGTTTTTTTATTGCTCGTAATATTTCATCTTGTGAGCCATAATTTAATGCTAATATTTGTGTTAACCCTGTACATTTTGACGTTTTTTTTTCAACATTATTGATTATATTTTGTAGCTTCGTAGAAAATTTTGATAAATCACCAATTGTTTTAAATTTTATATTATTTTTTAAGTATTCACTCAATTCTTTTTTTAAATATTGCTCTAAAAGTTTCATCAAAAAATTTATTTCTATTTTGGGTCTAGACCAATTTTCTGTTGAAAAAGCATACAGAGTTAAATACTTAACACCTAGTTTTGCACAATGCTTAGTTATTTCTTTAACTGTCAAAGCTCCTTGTTCATGTCCTGATGTTCGATTTAAATTATTTTCTTTAGCCCATCTACCATTGCCATCCATAATAATAGCAATGTGTAAAGATTGTGTATTGTTAGTCATGGTTTTTAAACTCTTTTTTTAATTTTTTTAATATTTTTAAAGAAACCATAAGTTTATTTCCCTTAAATTCAGAAGATGAGTTCTTAAGCAATAATTTTATATTATTTGTATCTAAACCAAAGGTATTTTTTTCATCTATTATATTCAAACAAACTGCATCTAATTTTTTGTTTTTAAGCATATTATTGGCATTTTGTAATGCTTCATTTTTATTCATTTCTGCTTTAAATCCTACACTTATCATATTTTTCTTATTTAAGACACTTAAAATATCAATATTTTGTTTTAGTTTTAAATTCCACGAAGCTCCTATTGCTTCTTTTTTTAATTTTCCTTTTTTATAAGTTTCTGGAATATAATCACTAATGGCCGCTAGCATAAAAAGATAAGTTTTTTTTAAACTCTTTTTTTCTTGCATATTTATTATAGTTTTTTGTAAATTTTGTAGTATTTTAGCTGAACTTTGTGATTTTTGTATTTCTATATCTTTAGGTAAATTATCATATCCTCTTGAAGCTATAAGTGTAATATTTGCACCTTTATAATAAAGTGCTAAAGCTAAAGCATTAGCCATTTTACCTGATGAGAAATTAGATATATATCTTACATCATCAATTTTTTCAATACTTCCCCCACCACTTAAAATAATATTTCTATTAGTCCAATAAGGTTTTTTTAAAAGCTCTCTGGTGCTTATATAAAATATTTCTTCAATATCAGCCATAGCTCCATTCCCAAAATCTTTACAAATTAATTCTTTATTCTGTGTATCAATTATTTTAAATTTTAATTTTTTTAGTTTTTTTATTGATTTTTGTGTTATTTTGTTTTGTATCATATTTGTATTTGCAGCTGGACATAATATTTTTGTTTTTGTATAAGCTAAAATACTTTGTGTTAATAAATTATCAGCTATACCATTCGCTAATTTATTAATAGTATTTGCGCTACAAGGTACAAGCATAAAGATATCAGCCCACTTTCCTATATCAATATGATTATAATTTTGTTTTTTATCCCAAGATTGACTGCTCTCATCTAAAACAATATTTTGAGATATTGCTTCAAAAGTTAAAGCAGATATGAATTTTGAAGCATCATTTGTCAAAATTACACGAACATTAGCACCTTCTTTAATGTATAATCTAATTAATTCAAGACTTTTATATATAGCAATAGAAGCACTTATTCCTAAAAGGATATTTTTATTTTTTAACAACATTGTTTAAGAACTTTTTATGTTTTTTTTATTAAAGAATTTATAATAAAAGTTTTTGATTATTTTAACAGGTATTCTGTTTATTGCAAGTGAACCTTTTGTTACATCTTGATTTACACAAGTCCCAGCTGCAATTATGACATCATCATCTAAAGTAAGTGGTGCTATTAATTGAACATCTGAACCTATAAATACATTTTTTCCTATTATTGTTTTATGCTTATTAATGCCATCATAATTACAAGTAATACATCCTGCTCCAATATTTGTACCATCATTAACTTCACAATCTCCTAAATAAGATAAATGTCCAGCTTTAACACCTGTTAATTTTGCTTTTTTAATTTCAACAAAATTTCCTATGTGTGTATTTTTCACAATAGACTCAGGTCTTATTCTAGCCATTGGTCCAATAGTAGAATTCTCAACAGTAGATTTTTCAACAATAGAGTTTGTTTTAATATATGAGTTTATAATTTTTGCATTATTTAACAAACTTACTGCATTTTCTAAAACTGACTCACCTTCAATTGTAACACCATCTTCAATGTATATAGTTTCTGGCATTCTCATCGTAACACCTTTATTTAAAAAAGAATCTTTTATTCTATTTTGATGTATTACTTCTGCTTGTGCTAAATCTAATTTAGAATTAACTCCTTTGAAATTTTCTTCATTTACTATTAAAGGTTTTACAATTTTATTTTGTTTTATAGCTATTTGTATTAAATCTGTAATATAATATTCTTCTTGAGCATTTTTATTAGATATTTTTGATAAATTATCTAATAAAAATTTTGTTTCAAATTGATATATACCAGCATTTGCAGTATTTATTTTTAATTCTTCTTCATTAGCATCTTTTTGTTCAATAATTTTTTCTATTTTCTTATTGTTAATACAAACTCTACCATATCCATTGGCTGATTTTAACTCTAAAATAGACATAACTATACTTGCATCCATATCAAAATCAAATTTTTTAAGTTCTTTTGCTTGTATTAAAGGCATGTCAGCATTTAGCACTAAAACTTTTTCATATTTTGGAACTATACCCATAATAGCTCCAGCAGTTCCAGGATAGTTTTCATAGTCTTGTATTACATAAGTGATATTATTAAAATATTTTGCCATAGCAGTTTTTATTTGTTGTGCCTGATGAAATAAGACTACTACTATATCATCGCTTATTTGTAAAGATTCTTTAATAGAGTAATATAACATTTCTTTTCCAGAAATTTTATGTAAAACTTTTGGTAAAGATGATTTCATTCTCTTCCCAGCACCTGCTGCTAAAATAATAATTGTTTTATTCATTTTTTTCCTATTGTATTGCTTGGTTTAATTCTTTTTTTAAATTATTAACAACTTCATTAATATCATGTATAATTTTTTCATCAGTAATATTATTAGATAAGATATTATCTAAGTCTTTTTCTTTACTTTTTAAAAAAAGTGCTACTTTTTTATTTTTGTTATTATGATTAAACATTAGTACACCTGAGATTATTAATACTATTACTAACTTTATATGTCCAAAGATGGTTGCATAATTAAGTAAAGTAAAGCCAGCATTATCAGGCTCGTTAATATTTGCACCAGCTGAGATTAAAATTTTTGCAATTTTTTCGTTGCCTTTCCATTGAGTATGATGAAGAGCTGTTCTTCCTTGTTCGTCTTTTATATTTAAATCTATATTCTTACTTAATAATTTTTGAACAACTTCAAAGTTATTTGCGATAACTGCTTGATGACAAGCTGTTTGTCCCTTTTTATCTCTCATATTTATATTTATTTTAAATTTTAGTACAAAAACTAATTTTTCTAAAAATATTTTTTCTGTTTGCTTATTTTGCTCTTTTAAACCTTGAGTAATCAATATTGAAAGTAAAGTTTGTTTATTTTTATCAATAATGTTAAAATCAGCTCCTCCATTAGCTATTAATTTTATTAAAGGCATGTTATCATATTGTATAATATTAAATATTAAAGTTTGACCATTGTTTTTTATTTGGTTTAAATTTGGTTTAAAGATAAGTATTTTTTTTAGTAACTGAAAATAATCCCCATCTTTTTTAATATTAAGAAATCTTTCAAAGCTTGGTTTTTTGTCATTTTCTTGGATTAAAATTATTTCACATAAATCATCAATTATTGTTCTTTTCTTAATGTCTTGTTGATCTATATTTGCACCTTTTAATATTAAATAATCTATCATTTCTACATTTGTAAAACCTTTTAATATAGCATCAAAAAGTACGTTCTTACCTTCATTATCCAATGCATTAATATTAGCTCCAGAAGATAGTAAAAAGTTTAAAGTTTCATAGTTTTGCATTGCAACTTCCCTGTATAAAACTGTTTTACCTTCTTTGTCTAATCTATTTATTGCTAAACCATTATTAATTAAAAATGCAGTTAATTTTAAATAATTTCTCTTTTCATTTATAAATCTATATTTTGAATCAATTTTGATATCTTCTGTCTGTTTTTGAATACTGACAAGTTTTAAGATTTCATCTAATAAGTTTTTGTCATCTTTATCTTTAATATTTAGATTAATGCCTTTACTTATAAGAAAAGTAATAATTTTTAGATTTTCCATTCCTAAGACAACTGCATTAAATAGGATATTTTGTCTTTTACTATCCAAATGGTTGATATTAGTGCCATGGGTGATTAAAAAATTCGCAATGCTTAAATCTTCTTTTAAAATAGCTTGAAATAATGCTGTTTGTCCATTATTATCAACTTGATTAATATCATCTAAGTTATTTACAATTTCTTTAATAATTGTAATATTACCACTTTCTACTCCATCAAATAATACACACTTGCCATAATTATCTTTAAGATTTAGGTTTGGATTTTTTGTCATTAATATTTTAAATGCTTTTATGTTGCCTTCTAAAACTGCATCCTGCAAAACAGTTCGCCCTGCTGAATTTGTATGATTTATATTAGCACCATTATCAAGTAAGAATCTAATCATCATTCCATCATAAACTTGAATAGCTTCGCTTAATATTGTTTTGCCGTAGTTATCTTCTTTATGTATGTCTAAATTATTATTTAATAGTATTTTTATTGATTCAATTTTATGTTTTTTTGATAATTCAAATAATAAAGTTCTTCCTTTTTCATCTATTTGATGAATTTTAGCACCATTATCAATTAATGTTTGAATTTTTATTACATCTATATGATCTTTAATAAGTTCTTTATGTATGTCTTCTAATTTATCATTTGTAAATAAACCAAGCATAAGAACTCCTCAAAATTAGTGCAAAACTATATCTAAACTATATCTAAATTATAATAAATTATGTATACAGTAATCCTCTTGCAATAAACTCAAAGAAGACAGAATACATCACTTTTAACTCAATATATTAAGCATTTATAAAGTTAAGTTATGAAAGAATACTTAAAATGTATCAAGTGAGCTTGATTATTTTAGTTGTTAAAGATATTAGATAAACACAATTTTAGTTGTTCAAACTATAAAAAGTAATGGAAAAATACGATTTTTCTCTTTTAACTTTAAGTATTAAATGGAAATTAAAATATTTAAAAAACTTTTATGTGTTAATAGTATCATTTAATAAAGATTACTTTGTAAAACAATCTTTATTATAACCAATACTTAAAAAACTACTTGCTTTAAAAATTTTTATATATTCTTTTTCCATATTTTTTAAATAAAGGAAGAAAAATGTTAGTTTTAGAAATTAACGATATTAAAAAATTAACCCAAAAAATGGGGTATAAAGAATTCTTTTTAGAATTAATCTGCACTTTAGAAGAAGATTATAAAAATTGGGAAAGTTTTGATAAATGTGCTAGAGTTGCTAATCATGTTAATGCTGGAGTTATTGAACTCATGCCTATTTCAAATGAAGAATTTTATTCATTTAAATATGTAAATGGTCATCCAAAAAACCCAAAACAAAATAAATTTACTGTAATGGCTACGGGACAATTATCACTTACAAGTACGGGTGAACCTTTAATGTTCTGTGAGATGACACTTCTTACAGCTTTTAGAACAGCTGCTGTATCAGCCATGATGGCAAAATATTTAGCTAAAAAAGACTCACAAATATTAACTCTAATTGGCACAGGAGCTCAAAGTGAATTTCAATATTTAGCATTTTCTTATCTTTTTGATTTAAAAGAAGTAAGATTTTATGATACAGACCCAAAAGCTATGAAAAAATTTCAAAAAAATATGTCAAAATTTGATATTAAATTAAGTCCTTGTAGAAATGCATATGAAGCTGTTCAAACAGCTGATATTATTACAACTTGTACAGCTGATAAAAACTATCAAACAGTACTAACAAAAGATATGATAACAAAAGATGTTTTTATTAATGCCTTAGGAGGAGATTGTCCAGGTAAAACTGAAATTGAAAAATCTTTAGTTCAAGCTTGTACCATTGTAGCTGAATACTTGCCTCAATCTAAAATTGAAGGTGAAATACAACAATTAGAAGAAGATTTTACTTGCACAGAAGTGCATGAAATTATAAAAAAAGAAAAAACATTAAATGTATCTACTCATGGAACTATACTTTATGATAGTGTTGGTTTTGCTTTAGAAGATTATTCTATTTTAAGACTTGTATATGAGCTTGCAAAAAAAAACAATATTGGTAAAGACATGGATTTAATCCCAAATATTAGCGATGTTAAAAATTTATTTTCTATTTTAGATAATGAAGCCGAATAATTAAAATGAAAAAAAATATCAAACTAATAGAAGTATATTCAGATATAGCAGGTAGTAAAAAAGGAGCATCTTTAGGTATAGATGCACTAAAAAAATCATGTGAAGATATTGAATCTCAGTTTTTTAAAAGTTTTTTAAGTGAAGCAATTAGGGATGAAAACAAAGCATATTCAAAAAAAAGTATATTTAAACATGCAAAATATATAGATAAAATTTATTTGGTGATTTTAAGGCTTGCAACAAGAGTGAAAAGATTAAGAGAAAAAAACTTATTTCCTATTATTTTATCAGGTGATCATGCTTCTTGTGCTGGAACTATTCACGGACTTAAAATGGCTCATCCAAACGATGAAATAGGTGTAGTATATATTGATGCTCATGCAGATATTCACTCACCTTATACAAGTTCTTCAGGAAATATGCACGGTATGCCTTTGGCTATTGCTTGTGCTTTAGATAATGAAGAAGAAAAAAAACAAGATATAAGTAAAGAAGAAAAAAAATACTGGGAAAAATTGAAATTTATAGGAGGAAGTGAAGCATCTATAAAAGCTAAAAACATAGTTTTTTGTGCTTTAAGAGACTTTCAAAAAGAAGAAAAAAATTTAATAGATAAAAATGATATTCCTATTCATACAGTAAAAGACATTACTTATTATGGAATAAAAAATACTGCAGAAAAAATATTTAAAAGTTTAGAACACTGCAAACATATATATGTGTCTTTTGATGTAGACAGTGTAGATCCCTTATATGTACCAGGGACTGGAACTCCTTCCAAAGAAGGTTTATCTTATGATCAAGCTTTACAATTAAACTTAGAATTAATTAAAAATGAAAAAGTATGTTGTTGGGAAATAGCAGAAATTAATCCAATTTATAATAAAAGAAAAGATGATAGTTTAAAAATATTTCAGATTTTAGAAAAAGTTACTGATATGTTAATAAAACATTATTAATCTTGCATATTGTATATTGCATATTTTTATATAAAAAGATACAATCAAAATTATTAAAAAGGAATATATTTTGAAGACTATAAGTATTGCTCATTCTCCTGATGCTGATGATATATTTATGTATTATGCTATTAAATTTGGTTGGGTTAGTCCAAAAGATGCTGTATTTGTTAATATTGCAGATGATATAGAAACGTTAAATCAAGCTACTATAAAAGGTAAATATGATATTTGTGCCATATCATTTGCTTTATATCCTTTTGTAAAAGATGATTATGCCTTACTTAAAACTGCTGTTTCTTTTGGCGAGGGTTATGGACCTAAATTAATTAAGAAAAAAAATACTAGATTAAAAAGAAACTTTAAAGTAGCACTTAGTGGAGAGTTTACAACTAATGCACTTTTATTCAAAATAGCCTATCCTGATGCAAGAATTACTTATATGAACTTTTTAGAAATAGAAAAAGCAGTTTTAGATGGCATTGTAGATGCTGGAGTTTTAATTCATGAGTCTATTTTAACATATAATGAAAACTTAGAAGTTGAACTTGAGATTTGGGATGTTTGGCTTGAATTATGCCAAGAAGATGATTTACCTTTACCATTGGGAGGCATGTGTCTTAGACGCTCAATTCCTTTACATAATGCCATTAATTATGAAAATACTTTAATAAAAGCAGTACAAGTAGCTAATAAACATAAAGACATATTATCTAAGATGCTTTTTGATAAAAAGTTAATCAGAGTTGAAGCAAATGTTTTAGATAAATATTTAGACCTTTATGCAAACGATAATTCTATTTCATTAAGTGCAATTCAATATAAAGCAATAGATAAACTATTTGAAATAGGTTATAAGCATGGATTTTATGAAAATTTAATTCAGGCAAATAAATTTACAATTCCAAGTGATTATGAAAAATATCGTTCCCAATAATAATTTTTTTAAAGAAATAGATTTTGCAAAATATTCATCTATTAAAATAGGGCCAAAAGCGAATGTATTAATTATTAATAAAATTGCAGATTATAAAGAATATCAAATATTAGGTCATGGTAATAATATCTTAGTATCTAATTCTCATCCTAAGTTTGCACTCTTAGGTGATAATTTTTCTTATATTAAAAAAGACAATGACCTTTTATATGTGGGTTGTGCTACAAAATCTTTAAAACTTTTATCTTATGTCAAAAAGAATAATATAGCAAATATGGAATTTTTAGCTAAATTACCTGGTTGTTTAGGTGGTTTAGTTAAGATGAATGCAGGTTTAAAACAATGGGAAATTTTTAATTATATTCATAGCATTAAAACAAATAATGGATATATAAAAAAAGAAGATATAAAATATTCATATAGACATACAAATATAAACACGATAATTTATGAAGTAGTTTTTAATTTAGACTATGGATATAATAAAAACCAAGAAAGAATATTTAAACAAATGAGAGATAATCAGCCTAAAATTCCAAGTGCTGGATCTTGTTTTAAAAATCCAGATAAGAAATATGCTGGAGAGTTAATTGAACAAGTTGGTTTAAAATCTTTTAAAATTGGTGATATGTCTTTTTCTTACATTCATGCAAACTTTTTAGTAAACCATGGAAAAGGTACATTTAATGAAGCTATAGAATTAATAAACTTAGCAAAACATAAAATCAAAGCAAAATTTAATATAAATATACAAGAAGAAGTAATAATTTATTAGAAGTATTAATTAATTTATGCTAGAATTCAAAACTAAAAATAGCATAAGGGTTTTTTAAAAGTGAAAAATTTAGTAATAGTAGAGTCACCTGCAAAAGCAAGGACAATATCAAAATTCTTAGGAAGTGCTTATGTAGTAATGGCTTCTATGGGACATGTAAGAGATTTACCAAAATCGAAACTAGGATTTGATCCAGAAAATAATTTTGAACCTAAGTATCTTTTATCTGTTGATAAACGAAAAATCATTAGTGATTTAAAAAAACATATTAATAAAGATACAACCATCTATCTAGCTGCCGATGAAGATAGAGAGGGTGAAGCAATAGCTTGGCACTTAATACCTGCACTTAAAATTGAAAAAAATCCTATAAAAAGAATTGTATTTCATGAGATTACAAAAGAGGCAATATTAAAAGCTTTAAAAAATCCAAGAGAAGTAAATCAAGACTTAGTAGATGCTCAACAAGCAAGACGTATTTTAGACAGAGCCGTTGGTTATGAACTCTCCCCTTTATTGTGGAGAAAAGTAAGATATGGTTTAAGTGCTGGAAGAGTTCAAAGTGTAGCTGTAAAAATTATAGTTGATAGAGAAGAAGAAATTAGAGTATTTAATCCTGAAGAATTTTGGAAAATCAAAGCAGACTTTAAAACCCCCTTACTAAAAGCAGACTTAGTTAAAATAAATAAAAAAGTTACAAAAGTTAGGAATGAACAAGAAGCTAAAGAAATAGAAAACTCTGTTAATGAGGGTGAATTTGTTTTAATAGATATTGAAGAAAAAGAAAGTAAAAGAAATCCTGCTACTCCATTTACAACATCAACATTACAACAAGAAGCAAGTAGAAAGCTAGGGTTTTCTGTTAAACAAACCATGGTTATAGCTCAACAATTATATGAAGGAAGTATCAGTAGTATTCCTAATCATACAGGTGGACTTATTACATATATGAGAACGGATTCATTAAATCTTTCAAAAACAGCTACAACTTTGGCAAAAAAAGTTATAGAAACAGAATACGGAACACAGTATTCTTTAGATAAACCAAGACTTTATAAGTCAAAAGCAAAAGGTGCTCAAGAAGCTCATGAAGCTATACGTCCTGTCAATTTGAGTTTAAAACCATCTGATATAAAATCTCATTTAGATAATGCTCAATTTAAACTTTATTCATTAATTTGGAAACGAACCCTCGCCTCACAAATGAGCTTGGCATTAATGGCAAATACAACATATAAAATTGAAGCTGGCAAAAATAAAGAATATGAATTTCAAAGCAAAGGTCAAAGAATTATTTTTGCTGGTTTTATGAAAGTATATACAGAAGGAAGTGATAATCCAGAAACAGCACTTGACAGTACGGAAAAAATACTTCCTGATATCAAGAAAAATACTATTTTAAACTTAGATAAATTATCTTCTGAACAAAATTTTACAAAACCACCCCCCAGATATACAGAAGCATCTTTAGTTAAAAAACTTGAAAGTGAAGGAATTGGAAGACCATCAACATATGCTCCAACTATTTCAACAATTCAAACAAGGGAATATGTAGTTAAAACAGAAGATAAAAAACTCTCTCCTACACCAACGGGTGAAATAGTAAATTCTTTTTTAAGAGATCATTTCCAGGATGTTATAAATTTAGGTTTTACAGCACAAGTTGAAGAAAAATTTGATGATATAGCTATGGGTAAAATTGCTTGGCAAGATGTAATGAAAGACTTTTATCATTCATTTAAGCAAACTATAGAAGAAAAAGATAAAAGTGTAAAAAAAGAAGACTACTTGCAAGTACGACTTTTAGGGAATGATCCAAAATCTGGTAAACCTATGAGTGCTAGAGTTGGAAGATTTGGCCCTTTTGTTCAAATTGGTACAAAAGATGATGAAGAAAAACCAAAATTTGTAGCAATTCCAAAAGAACTTAATATGGATACTATTACAATAGATGAAGCATTGTTTTTATTTACTTTACCACGACTTGTAGGACTTAATAATAAAGGTGAAGAAATAAAAGCAAATATCGGAAGATTTGGACCATATTTACAAGTGAAAACAAATTATTTTTCACTAAAAATTGATGATCCTTACACTATAGATTTAAAAAGAGCCTTAGAAGTTATAGAAGAAATTACAATAGCAAAAGAAAAAGCTAGTATAAAAATTTTTGAAAAAGAAAAAATTTCTGTATTATTGGGTAAATATGGTGCTTATATTAAATTTGATAGAAAAAACTATAAAATACCAAAAGGATTAGTACCTGAAGATTTAAGTTTAGAAGACTGTGAAAAAATTATTAAAAATGATTCAAGAACAAAAAGAACTAAAAAAGTAGCAACAAAAACGGTTGCAAAAAAGAACACAAAGACAAGTGCAAAAAAAACTAGTAAAAAAAATGAAAAAAAATAATTTTAAAGAGTAAAAATGAAAACTAATAAAAAAATATTTTTATGTGCTATTTGCAATATTGAAAGTGGTACTTGCAATGAAGATTGTAAGTTTTGTACACAAAGTGTAAAATATAAGGCTGATATTCAAAGATACAAGCAAAAAGATATTAATCAAATTGTACAAGAGGCTAAGCAAGCTAAAAACAATAAAGCTATAGGATTTTGCTTAGTAACAGCTGGAAAAGGTTTAACAAATAAAAGACTTGATTTTGTATGCAAAGCTGCACATGCTGTAAAAAAACTAAAATTAGATCTTAAAATAATTGCCTGTAATGGTACAGCCTCACTTGAACAATTATTAGAATTAAAAAAAGCTGGAGTTAATAACTATAATCATAATTTAGAAACATCAAGAGATTTTTATAAAAATATTTGTACCACTCATAATTGGGATGAAAGATATGAAACCTGCCTAAATGTTAATAAATCTGGTTTAAAATTAGTTTGTGGAGGAATATTTGGCTTAGGTGAAACTCAAGAAGATAGAATATCAATGCTTAAATCAATAGAGTCTTTAAATCCTATGAATGTACCTATTAATTTCTTTCATCCAAACGAAGCCTTACCTATAGTTGAAAATTCAATATCAAAAGAACAAGCTTTTACTTTAATAGCATTGGCAAGAAAAATGATTCCAAATGCTCACAAAATTATGATAGCAGGTGGACGAGAACTTATGTTTGGAGATGAACAATATGAAGTTTTTAACAAAGGTGCTAATGCTATTGTTATTGGTGATTATTTAACAACAGAGGGTAAAACACCAAGTGAGGATATAGATGCTATTATAAAATCAGGGTTTACCATTGCAAAAGAATGTGATAGGTAATTAAAGTTTTTAAATGAGTGAAGAAATATTAATAATAATATCTATTTCATTAATAATATTTGCCGCACCATTATTATCAAAACTATTTAGACTTCCTACGATAACAATTGAGATTATGCTAGGAGCTCTTGCTGCATATTTTGCTTTTATTGTAGATCATGCTATTTTAAAATTAGTTGCTGAGCTTGGATTTTTGTATTTAATGTTTTTAGCAGGACTTGAAGTTGATTTAAAAAAACTTCTAAATATCTCATCTAATCTTTTAAAAAAAGCTCTTTTATATAATGCTATTTTATTTTTATTTTCAACTTTAATTACAAAATATTTTAATTTAAGTAATATTTTCATTGTTATTTTACCATTAATTTCTATTGGTTTGTTAGCTACTTTAAAAAAAGAATATGGTGATACACAATGGATTCGTTTATCAATTTTAGTAGGTTTAATTGGTGAAATTATTTCTATAATGGCATTAACTATGGTATCAGCAGCTTTAGAATTTGGACTTAACTGGGAATTTTATAAAACGATTATTTTATTTATTGTTTTTATGTCTTCAATGTTCTTTTTATATAAACTATTTCATAATGTAATATGGTGGTACCCTGAAATTAAAACTTATTTGATGCCAAAACAAGACCATCAAGAACAAGATATACGCATTTCTATGGCAATATTTTTTTTAATGATTGCTGTTATGATGTATTTACATTTAGAAGTTGCTTTTGGTGCTTTTGTAGCAGGAACATTTATAACAACTTTTTTTGAAAAACATAATAATAAGCTATCTAATAAATTAGAACATTTTGGTTTTGGATGGCTTGTTCCTATATTTTTTATTTATATAGGATCTTCATTTGAATTAGATGCTTTATTAAAAGATGGATTACTTCAAAAGTCATTTTTAATTGTATTATCAATGATAAGTATTAGACTAATAGCATCATTGTTGTTTATAAAAGATCTAGGCAAAGATAAATTTTTTGTAATAGGATTATCTCACTCTATGCCCTTGACTTTACTGATTGCAGTTTCTACTTTAGCTTATCATAATCACTCAATTACTCAGTATTACTATTATGCTTTTATTTTGGCAGCTATTTTAGAAGTATTAATAGTAATGATAATAATAAAAATTTTATCTAATATCATTAAGTTAAAACATAAAACTTAAATATTAAAATTTTATTTATTTACTATACTAACTAATTTATCATTGTATGTTATTTTATAACTTTGAGGCATATTCTTTACCTTTATTGCAAGTCTAAAAAATTTATATTTATAATGATTACCAACTGTTATATTTTGGTAATGAGATGATTCTAACTCTACTCTTTTAGTCAACAAAGAAACTCTAGCTTTGTAATCAATAACAATTTTTTTACTCTTAGGAAGTATAAATTTCTTTAATATTTTGTATTTTGAATGAATTTCTAATTTATTATCAGTAAATTCAACTTTTATAAAAGGCAGTATTGTTTTTTGATAAGATATATCACTTCTTGGTTTTACATAAATAACTGGATCTTTTTTTATGGCTTTTTTGATAATATTTTTAGTTGTATTTAAAGATTTAATTTGAGCTTTGTTAATTAATTCTTTCACTTTTTTTTCGGTTAATACAGTTGTTTTTTTCTTTATTGGTACTATTTGTTTACTTGCTTCTTTTTTTATATTCGTATGAGAATTTTTATTATTTGTCTTTTGTTTTTTGATTATTCTTTGTATTTTTTTAATGTATTCTTGTTCTAGCATCTCACTAGTATGGTTCTCTTCTATTTCGATTAATCTTGCTATTTCTTCTTCATATGCATCAGTTGCTTCAAAAGGATTTTCTCTTGCATTGAGATTATATACTTGTAATAACAAAATTAATGTAAATAATAATAACTTTTTCATTAGTTTGGCTCCAAATTTTTTAATTCAAAATATTCTTTTTGTAATCTTGCATTATTTTCTTGTAGTTTAAGAATTTCTATTTTTAAATATTCTTTTTTATCATTTAAAGAGGTAAATACTTCTATAGAATTATTTCCAAATAATATGTTTGCTACATGATAACTAAATAATATAGTTATTAGAATGGAAATTATCGTAATAAGTACAAAATTTTTTAGCTTAAGAATAGTATTTTTCATTATTTATTTCTTAAAATATTTCTTTTCCTAAATATTCAGAATAAGAAATTTCAGTTCCAATTTCTAAAAGTCTATTATATTTAGCAATTCTATCACTTCTTGATGTACTTCCTGTTTTAATTTGACCACAATTTAAAGCAACTGCAAAATCAGCTATAAAAGTATCTTCGCTTTCACCGCTTCTATGAGACATTACACAAGTATAATTATTTCTTTGAGCAAGTCTAATAGTAAGCATAGTTTCACTTATTGTTCCTATTTGATTTGGTTTAATTAAAACAGAGTTTGCTATGTTTTTTTTGATACCTTCATTTAGAATTGAAGCATTTGTAACAAATAAATCATCTCCAACTAGTTGTATTTTTGATCCAAGTTCTTTTGTTAGTATCCCCCATCCATTCCAGTCATCTTCGCTTAAACCATCTTCAATTGACACAATAGGATATTTTTCACATAAATTTACATAATATTTAACTAATTCTTTGCTTGTTAATTCTTTGTTTTCTGATTTTAATATATATAATCCATTTTTATTTATAAGCTCAGATGCAGCGACATCAAGTCCTAATACTATTTGTTCACCTGCTTTATAACCAGCAAGCAAAATAGCTTTCATAATTATTTCTAATGGTTCTTCATTTGATTTTAAATTTGGAGCAAAACCACCTTCATCGCCAACAGCAGTTGATTCTCCCATTTTATCAATAATTTTTTTTAGTGTTTGATATATTTCAGAAACAGCTCTAAGACTTTCATTAAAATCTTCAAAACCAATAGGTATAATCATATATTCTTGAAAATCTACAGAATTATTTGCATGCTCCCCACCGTTTATGATATTGAACATAGGAACAGGCATGGTCATAGCATTTGCACCACCTAAGTATCTATATAAAGGAATATCAAGAGAAGCTGCAGCTGCACGTGCAACAGCCATAGATACACCCAAAACGGCATTTGCACCAAGATGAGCATAATTTGATGTTCCATCAATTTCTTTCATAGTAGCGTCTATTTGAGCTTGATTATAAGGACTCATTCCTAATAATTCATCACAAATTAGTGTATTTACATTTTGTACAGCTTTTAAAACACCTTTACCAAAATATCTATCATCACCATCTCTTAACTCTAACGCTTCTCTTTTCCCTGTACTTGCTCCACTTGGTACAATTGCACTTTGTTTTGTACCATCACTTAAAATAACTGTAGCTCTTACAGTTGGGTTCCCTCTTGAGTCTATAACTTCATCAGCATAAACATTATCAATAAATACCATTCATTTCTCCTTGCATAAAAATAATTAAATATAATTATTATATCTAAAATATTATTCGTATATTCTTTTATAATTTTAAATTTAAATAATATAAAATTTCACTTTGATTTAAAACTTTAATAATATTTGTACTTCCTGGAACCCCTGCTGGATAACCAACAGTAACTATATATGGACCTTTTTTATCTAATAAGTTTTTTTCATTTAAAATTTTAAGCATTTTTCCTATCATCTTGCTACTATGTCCTTCTTTAACAGTAGCAATAGCATTAACTCCCCATACAAGGCATAAAGAAGATAAAACTTTTTTCTTATGAGAAAAGGCTAAGATAGGAGTCTTCGGTCTATATCGCGACATTCGTATAGCACTTTGCCCAGAAGATGTTAAAGCTAATATACCTTTTGCATTTATATCATCGGCTAATTTTGTAGCAGTGGCTTGAATAACATCAGAAGTATCTAAATAATTCATTTTATATTGTTTAACATAATTATAAATTTTTTCTGTGTTTCTAATAATATTACTCATAGTTTCAACCACATTAGCAGGGTTAGTACCTATTGCACTTTCTTCACTAAGCATTACAGCATCAGTTCCATCTAAAACAGCATTTGCAACATCTGAAATTTCAGCCCTTGTAGCTCTTTCATTTGTAGTCATTGATAAAAGCATTTGAGTTGCAGTTATTACTGGTTTTGAAGCTTCATTTGCTTTTTTAATAAGTTTTTTTTGTATATTTGGAACTTCATAATAAGGAACTTCTATTCCTAGATCTCCCCTTGCAACCATAAGTCCATCACTTGCTTCTAAAATTTCATCAATATTAGAAACTGCATCAAATTTTTCAATTTTTGCTATTAATTTTCCTTTATATCCATTTAATAGTTTTCTTGCATGTAACATATCTTCTTTATTTTGAACAAAAGAAATTGCAAAATAATCAACTTTGTTTTCTATTCCCCAAGCTATATCTATCTCATCTTTTTTTGTAATTACATTAATATCTATTACAGTATTTGGGAAATTTATTCCCTTTCTTGAGCTTAATATTCCTGCATTTTCTATTTTTGCAATAATTTCATTTCCTACTTGAATGATTTTTGCTCTAATAGTACCATCATATAAATATATATATTCATTGATTTTTACTTTTTGAAGCAGTTCGGGATAATTTATTGATACTATATATTTATTGTCTTCTTTTTTATATCCTACAATTTCATCTTTTATAAAGGTGATTTCATCATTTATTTCTAAAATAAAATGTTCTGTTAAGTCTCCAATTCTAACCTTTGGTCCTGAAATATCTTGTAAAACCCCAACTGTTGTATCTGTATTTTTCATAGCTATTTTTATGTTATTTAATGTTTGAAGATGATACTCATGACTTCCATGTGAAAAATTTAATCTAAATATATTTGCACCAGCTTTTATTAGATCTTCTATAATTTCTACTGTATCACTTTTTGGCCCCAATGTGGCTAGAATTTTTGTTTTTTTATCCATAAAACTTCCTTTATAATATTTACTTTTTACCTGTTGTTATAATAAAGCCAAACACCTATATTACCTACTGTATCAAGCTTTACTTTACCAATTCACCGAATATAATATCAAATTGTGGCTTAATAAACAAGCAGTAAAGAAACATAACTGTGTAATAAAGCTTAATGATTACTACAAAAAGTATGAATGATTTTGAAGAAAAAACCATGTTTTTTTCATTATTGTATTTGCAAGTTTTTTGACAGTTAATAATGTTAGAATGATTTTTACATTATAAAAGGAGACAATTATGAGTTTAAAAAAAATAGTCGTAACTAGTGTTACATCAGTAGTATTAGCTGGTTCAATGAATGCTAATAATTTAGAAGATAAGTTAGTGGTTATTACATCTTTTCCTAAAGATTTAACAAAATCATTCAAAAAAGGTTTTGAAAAAAAATATCCTAATGTAAAAGTTGAAATGTTAAAGAAAAAAACAACTGCAGGAATAAAATATATTCAAGAAACTAAAAGTAAAAATAAAGCAGATATATACTGGGTTTCGGCACCTGATGCTTTTGAAGTATTAAAAGATGATGGTTTATTACAAAAATATACATCTAAAGCGAAAGGTATTCCTGAAACTATTGGAACTTATCCCTTAAGTGATCCTGATGGTTACTACTCAGGAGTTGCAGCTGCTGGTTATGGAATAATGTGGAATAAAAGATATTTAAAAGCAAAAAAAATTCCAGCACCTGCTCAATGGAAAGATTTAGCCAAACCAGTTTATCATGGACATGTAGGAATGAGTGCACCATCACGATCAGGTACTACTCACTTAACAGTTGAAACTATACTACAAGGTAAAAATGGTTGGACGCAAGGCTGGAGTGATATTAAACGAATGGCTGGAAACTTTAAAACAGTAACTGAACGAAGTTTTGGAGTACCAGATGGTGTAAATACAGGTTCATTTGGTGTTGGAATTGTAATTGATTTCTTTGGACTTTCTTCAAAAGCAAGTGGTTTTCCTGTAGATTTTACCTATCCAAGATATACAGCAGTTGTGCCTGCAAATGCTGGAATTATAGCTAATGCACCCCACATTAATGCTGCTCGTACATTTATAGATTATTTAAGATCAAATGAAGGTCAAAGTATTTTATTACAACCAAAAATATCAAGACTACCTATTAATCCTAAAGCATATGCTAATGCACCTAAAAATTTCCCTAATCCTTTTAAAGACTCTTCAATTGGAAAAGATATTAAATTTGATGTTAAGTTATCAAAATCAAGATATAACTTAGTAAATGCTTTGTTTGATGTTATGATTACTTATAGATTAGAAGATTTATCAAAAGCCACCAAAGCACTACAAAAAGCACAAAAAATGTTAGCATCTAGTAATAATCCTAAAGCTAAAGAGTTAATTAAACAAGGATGGGATTTAATTGATGAAACTCCTGTTTCAAATCAACTATCTTTAACAGATGATTTTACAGCTATTTTTAAAACTAAACGTAAAAAAAGAACGGATAAAGTTTATGGGAGACAAGCTGAAGTAGAAGAGAAGTGGGATCGAACAGTAAAAGATAATTATCAAAAAGCAAAAACTTTAGCAAATTTAGCTATAGATTTACTTAAGTAATAAAGATATGTTATCTAAAGTTTCATTTGGCGAAAAAGGGCTATTTTTTGTAATAGCTCTTTTCCTGCTTATTTTTTTAGTTGGACCCATTGTTCAAGTATTTTATGTTGCATTTATAGATGTAAATACTAATAGTTTTACATTAAATAATTTTGCAGATTTTTTTAATACTTCTTTATTTAGAGAATCTTTTTATAATTCTTTTTATGTCTCAGCAATGTCTGTTGTTCTAGCTTCTATTATATCTTTACCACTTGCATACTATACAAGTAGATTTGATTTTAAAGGAAGTGTGATTATTCAAAGTTTAGGATTTATTCCTTTAATTATGCCCCCATTTGTTGGAGCAGTTGCAATGCAATTGTTTTTTGGTGAAAATGGTAGTATAAATTTATATTTAGACGATACTTTTGGTTTTAAAATACCTTTTATGGATGGACTAAATGGAGTAATATTCGTACAAAGTATACATTATTTTCCATTCATATTATTAAACTTATCAGCAGCACTTAATAATATTGATAAAAGTATGGAAGAATCTGCACAAAACTTAGGATCAAAAGGTTTTGGTTTATTTAGAAAAATAGTTTTTCCATTAGCAATGCCTGGATATATTGCAGGTGCTGTTTTAGTTTTTATAAAAGTATTTGATGATTTAGGAACTCCTTTATTATTAAATGTAAATAATATGCTTGCACCTCAGGCATATTTAAGAATATCTTCAATAGGTATTGATGATCCTATGGGATATGTTATTGCCGTTGTGTTAGTTATATTTTCACTTTTAGCTCTTGGTATTGCTGGATGGGCATTAAAGGGCAAAGATTATTCTACGACTCAAAAAGGTGGAGGTGGTCTTAATAAAAGAAAAATGACTAAAATACAAGCTGTAGGAGCATATTCAATTGTAATATTTATTTTAATACTTGTATTATCACCTCATTTTGCTTTAAGTATATTATCATTTGCAACTGTTTGGTCTTATAGTATATTACCAGATGCTTACACTTCAGCACATTATATGGAGGTTTTTACAGAAACTCCAGAATTTATAACTAATACATTGTTATATGCATCAGGTGCAGCCATTTTAGATATTATACTTGGAGTTAGTATTGCTTATTTAGTTATAAGAAGTAAAATAAAAATTAGAAAAACTTTAGATTATGTAGCTATGTCTGCATTAGCTGTTCCTGGATTGGTACTTGCAATTGGATATTTACGATCTTTTTCAGATATTGAATTACCAAATGGTCAGATACTGGCTTCTTGGTGGTTAATGTTAGTAATTGCTTTAGCTGTAAGAAGACTACCATATGCTTTAAGAGCTTGTACCGCTGCCTTGCAACAAGTATCAGTGTCATTAGAAGAAGCTAGTGAAAATTTAGGGGCTTCAAAATTTAAAACCATAAAAAAGATAACTATTCCTTTAATGGCAGGAGGGATTTTAGCAGGTTTTGTAACAAGTTTTGCAACAGCTGCAGTTGAATTATCTGCAACAATTATGCTGATTTCATCAGAATCAGATGCCCCATTAGCATATGGTATTTATATTTTTATGCAAAGTGCTTCAGGAAGGGGTGCAGGGGCAGCATTAGGAATTATAGCTGTAATAATTGTTGCATTCGGTACTTTTATTTCTCATAGATTTATGGAAAGAAGCAGAAAACAAAGAGAAGGAAATAATAAAGATGAGTAAAAAAGGTATACAATTAAAAAATATAGAACTATCTTTTGGAAAAACAAAAGTAATTAAAAATATTAGTATGGATATTAAACATGGTGAGTTTTTTTCTTTTTTAGGGCCTTCTGGTTGTGGTAAATCAACTTTACTTAGATTAATTGCAGGTTTTGAAAGTTGTCAAAAGGGTCAGGTTATTATTGAAGGAAAAGATATAACAAAATGTTCACCGTGGGAAAGACAAGTTGGAATGGTTTTTCAATCTTATGCTTTATGGCCACATATGACAATTCGTCAAAATATTGAATTTGGATTAAAAGAACAAAAGTTTACTACAGTGGAAATTAATTATAAAGTGGATAAAGTATTAGAGCTTGTTGGATTAAAAGAATTTGCCACTCGTTATCCAAATCAACTCTCAGGAGGTCAACAGCAAAGAGTTGCACTTGCAAGAACTGTTGTTACTGAACCAAAAGTACTTTTACTTGATGAACCTTTATCTAATCTTGATGCAAGTTTAAGAGTTCAAATGAGACAAGAATTACTTTCACTTCAAAGAGAATTAAATCTAACAACAATTTTTGTAACACATGACCAAGAAGAAGCAAATACCACATCAGACAGAATTGCTTTATTAAAAGATGGAATAGTACAACAAATTGATAGTCCTGAAAATCTATATGATAAACCAAAAAATCTTTTTGTAGCAAATTTTATAGGGTCTGCAAATATCCTTAATGGTAGTATTTCAAAAGATCAAGGTTTTGCACTTTTTGAAAGTAGTGAAGGCGTTAAAATACCAGTTATTTCAAAAATAAAAGGAACATGTAGTTTATTGCTTCGACCACATACTTTAAAAATATCTAATAGTGATGACTATCATATTCGAGGTTTTATAACAAATAAAGAATTTTTAGGAAATATGGTTCGTTATTTTGTTCAAATAGATAAAAATGAGATTATAGTTGATTCAATTCATTTTAAAAAAACAGCATTACTTAATATTAAGGATACAATTTATCTTAAAACTAATAAAAATGAAAATTATATATTAGAAAATGATTAGAAAATAATCTTGTTTACATACTTGTTAGCATTAGTTTAGCAAGTATGTGAATATTATATG